>DBGFNI010000081.1:0-5367 GCA_048527645.1 Eubacteriales bacterium
CGGTTTGCCGCCCGTATGGTTTCCGCGTTCGCATAGTGATTCGTCATCGGCTTTGCAATCCGGATACCGTTTTTCTCCATCGAGCTGATTTTCCGTTGGTTTTCCCCGCTTTCCTTCGTTGCGCGGATCTGTTCCTCTGCCCGTGCATTTGCCTCCTCTTCCGATTGCGGCGCGTCTTCGTTCAGAATTTGCTGCATTTGCTGCTCCAGGCTCTCCGCGCCGTAATCTCTTGCGATCCGCTCGTCGTTCGCCTTTGCAAATGCGCGCCGTTGCTCCTCGCTCATTTCTTCCTTTTTCGGATAAAACAGAACATCCGCCGGGATCACATCCGACGGAATGTCAATATCCGTTCCGTCGTCCATATCCTCCTGCGTCATCTCTTCGTCTGTCTCGGAAATAGAATATCTCCTGTCTTTCACTTTAGGATCAAAGCGTTTTGATATCGGAATCAGCTGATTGTCATCGTCATATGTCACCTCCAAAACCTTGTTGCTCTTGACGCCGTCCTTCCACAACTGATTGTTTTCGTCTGCCTCATAACCTCTTACCATGGCTGCTTTTTCTAAAGCCTTCTGAATATCTACATGTTTAACTTTTTTACTATCTACATTTTTTTCGTACGCATCGTCATTCTTTTTGTCTGTGTATTCCTTTGTATTTGCAATTCCTATTCGTTTTCCCTTCAACTGATCCGCTCTGAGCATATCGTCTGGAAAATACTGCAACAAACCTGTTTCGTTTCTATTGACATTTTCAATCAAACGTGGTATACTAATTATAGAAGCTGAGCGAGAGGTATCTATTCCGATATTATTCGGTGCAGGTACTTTGATGACCTTGGCTTCTATTTTATTTTGGCAAATCACAATATAAAGCGTCATTTTACCGTCTGTTGTTTCCTTAACACCGAATCTCACCGGGACAAGCTTATCGTTCTCGATATATCCTCCTAATAACACATGGAATTCTTTTGTCTGCGAATCAAAAAAATATCTGTTTTCATGGCTTTCGATACCGATAGCATTTTGCACCGTTTTATCCAGAATCGGCAATAGTTTTGCAAGCTGTGTGATGTCTGTAATTTTTTTGCTTGCGCTTTCTTTTATATTACTTTTTGAAAAAGAAACCTCTATTTTCATATCCTTGTTCTCATATTCTCTGAACACACCGAATTCTTCTGCAACTCGTATCATTGCTTTTTTTGCAATTTTAAATTCTTTGCTATGCAGATCCTCACTGTTTTCCGCGATGATTGCATCTGCCTGACCTTGATATACCGGCGCTTCAAATTGCTTTTCCCGCAATATTTCTGCACGTTCACTGTCCGTCATTGACGCAGTGATTTTTTTGTTTTTCACGTTTTTTTCCACATCTGCGGCATTATCAACCGCTGAATGACTGTACAAATTCCCGCCAACGGCAGATTGCCCGGCATTGATGTTTCTGCCCTCTCCCAGCGCTTGCGCGTACAGATCGCGCACACGTTGCAGTTCTACCCGCTCCTGCGCGTCGGTGTTTCCGAGCTTTGCCAGCACCCGGTCAAGCCATGCACGGATGCTCTGCGCCACGCTGCGGTTTTCCCGCGCGATTTGCAGAATGCTCTTTTCGTCCGTCAGCAGATGCCTCTCCACATACTCTGCCACCAGCTCCGCTTCCGCGTCCGCCTGCGTCAGAATCGTTTTGTTTCTTGCATACAGCGCCGTCTTTTCCCGCGCCATCTGCGCGATGTCCCCGCCGTCCTTTTCGATCAGGCGAAACACCTCCTGCTTGAGTTCCCCGTACTGCGACGCGAATTCCACACTGTGCGTCATCTCGTGCGCAATGATCTGCGCCACCGGGTTTTTGCTTTGCGCGTTGACAAATATGATA
This sequence comes from Eubacteriales bacterium, assembly GCA_048527645.1. Taxonomy (GTDB): domain Bacteria; phylum Bacillota; class Clostridia; order Oscillospirales; family CAG-272; genus HGM12669. Next base: position 1,870 of record DBGFNI010000081.1, read on the forward strand.
CCGCTCTCTGTGGCATAATATCCGTTGTTTATGCCGTTTTTTGTTCCTTTCTCATCGAAAAACCGAATCTGAATGCCCAGTGCATCGGAAATCCGCACCGCCTGCTCGATCTTTTCCGACGCCGCATTCACGTTTCTTCCGCTTTGCCGTGTCAAGTCTGTATCGCTCTTTGCAAGCCGCTGCGTCGGCACATTTCGCATTCTCTCCTCGTCCGCCGGCGTCGGCAGAACATAGTTTCCGTTTTTGTCAAATTCTCCACCGCGGATCATCTGTCCCGCCGGAATGTCCGTTCCCCGCTCAAACTCCTGCATGTTTTCCCGCACGCCCGGTACCGCCGGCTGTTCTGTCTGTAATGCAGCCTTCGCCCGCTCCGCGCCCGGTGTGACATTTTGCATATTGCTTTGCAAATTCCCCGTCTGTCGATTCATCACATACTGCGCCGTGGATGTACCTGCACTGCTGATGCCGCCGGAAACAGCCCCGCCGATTGCCGACCAGATCACCTCCGACAACTCATCTTCAAACGCCTTGCGCACCGCGTTTTTTTCACCGTCCTGCTGATACTTCTTGATCGACTGACCGATGTCCGACTGATCCTTTCGCGCCGCAATATCATACGCTGCGTTCAAAATCTCGGTTGCCGCTTCCTCCGAAGCCTCCACACCCATCTGCTGCAGCACGTTTGTCAGCCAATCTTTTTTGGTATAGATTTCCTTCGGCGTGATCAGATTTTCAATCGACAGCCGCTCTCCGAGCCATTCTGCCAGCCCTGATGCAACGCCTCCCGTGATCACCTGGAAATTACTCGCACCCTGATCGTACAGATCTCTCATCCGACTCTGCGCCGCGGAATTCGCAAGCAGCGTCGCACCGAGATCCGGATTCTTGAACAGTGCAGAGATCGCCGCCGCCTGCGCACTTTGCAGAACGGAATTTCCCGTGTCGTACAGAAAGCTCGCCACATTCACATTCCCGATGTTCCAGCTTGTGTTGTCCGCAATCGCTGATGAGGTTGCCGCCGCCGCGTCCGATGACATGTTGGCGGGCATATGCCACCAGGAATAGGGGTTGTATATGTCTTTTGGATTTGCAAACATGTTGACCACATCCCCCGCCGTTGCAAGCAGATTGCCGGCGATCGACGTTGCCTGCGATGCAGCAGTGTATGCCACGCCCATCATCGGATGCTCTTCCACATTCTGCTTCATCTTTTCATATGCCGCTTTCTGCGCCTGCTGCTGCATATACGGACGGTACTGCTCCAAAAAGCTTTCCGCCTTGTCCTTTCCCACCGTGCGGTACAGATAATAATAGACGCCCTGCTGCTCCTCTGACAGATATTCGATGCCGCGCGGCGCTTCGATGTTCCCCTGCACGCTCTTTTCCTTCCAGTCCGGCTTGCTCGTCATCGAAGAGATCGTCCACAGTTCCTTTGCACGGTCGCGGCGCTTTGTCAGCTCCTCATAGCTCATCGAAAGCTCCTTTGGCGCAAGTGCCGTTCCGTCCGCCGCTCCGACAATACGCTGCAGCTTTCTGTCATTCTGAATCTGCTCCCGCGTCAGATAATACCAATTGCCGAGATATTCAAAGGCAACCGTCCCGTCAGGCGCGCTTGCATAGGTCGTTTGATGCGCCTTTTGCAGTACGTATTTTGCATCATCCCCCAGCGCATCGTCATACAGGAATTTCTGCATCTGCTCCTGCGTCAGATAGCGAAAGGTGCCGTCCGGCATGCTCACCGTTTTTCCGCCGTTCTTTGTCCTTGCCGCGTCCCAATCCGTCAGATACTGACCGTATTTCTCCGCATATTCCGAAAGACCGCTTTGCGATCCCTCGTTGTATATGTCCGTGTCGTCAAACAGCTTTGACAGCTTCCCTTCAAAGGCGTCAAGCGTGTAGTTCAGATCGTTTTCATCCACATAGGAAATCCGATTGAGCTTTTTCAATTGCTCCGGATCCTGTATTTCCCTTCCGTTTGCATCGTAAGCACGCAAAAACGGGTGATCCTCCCCCGCTTTCTCCACACCGCTTAACAGCCCGTCGTAATACTGATAATCGGAATAATAATTTTCCGGAGAGGAAAACGACGCCAGCTTGTTCTCCAGATAGTCCGTCTCGCTCTGCGACGCGTTTTGCGCCTGCGCGCGGTCCATCGCCGCCTGTACCTTCTCCCGCGTGTCAAGATCACTGTACAGACTGTCGTAATAATTGTTCAGATAAAAAGACCGCTTCCCGACAAGCTCCTCCAAATCCTTCTGCAGCACTTCCTTTTGTGCTTCCGTCGCGCCGTTTTTCTTCGCCTCTTCAATCGTCTTTGCACGGTTTTTGATCAGCTTGTCCCATTCCTCCGGCGTTGTGGCGCTGTCCCGCAAAAATTTCAGATATTCGGTTTCATTTTCAAATTGCTCCCCGTTCTGCTCCGTCTTTTGCAAGAGCGCTTTCGCAGCGGCTCTGCTCGACGCCTGATTTTCATATTCTTTCTGCTGACTGTACACGCCGTATTGTGTCAGCGCCCCGTCCAGCTCCTCCAGCCATTGCCGCGTCTGCTTGAGATCGTCCCACGCCTGCTGCATGTCCGGCGTCAACACCCCGGCATTCTGCGCCGACTGATAATACTGCATGATGTAGTCCGCCGATGACTTGCATTCCGTTATGTATGAGCGGTTTGTGGCAATCGTGCTTTGCGGCAGAATCTCCCCCGCGTTCATCTTTCCGACAATGTCGTTGAGCTGCGGCATCCTGATCGCCCGATATGCACTTTTCACCCTGTCCTGTGCACTCTGATCAAATACGTTAATTTCTTCGGTTTTCTGCGTTCTCACCGTCTGTTCCGGCTGTGCTGTCTGCTCCGTCTGCGCCGTGCTTTGTTCCGGCTCTCCGAAGAGCGCTTTTTGATAGACATTCGGATTTTTTCCGCCCGTGCGCATTTTCTCCCACCGCTGCTGTATGCTGTCCGTGTTCTGCGCATTGCTTGCCCCGTTTTCCAGATTCACCTGCCACTGTTTCGGCAGATTGCTGCGATTCTTTCCCATGAATTTTTCTCCTTTCAGCAAAGCAGGAGCGCTTTTGACACGCTCCTGCTTTTTTCGGTTATCAACTGTTCAACTGCTTTTCATCCAGCGCGCGCCAGTATTTTGTGTCATACCCCATTTTGTCCAGCGTGTCCCACGCATGCGCGGCAATCAGCGCGCTTGCCACGTTCAGATCCTGGTTTTTCCGAAGGGTTGATGTGTCGTATCCCATGCGATCCAGCGCGTCATAGTCTCCCATCGAATACAGCGTCGATGCCCGCTCGTTCTTGCTGATCGCCTCCAATACGGAAGTGTCAAACCCCATTCGGCGCAGCGCCCCGTAATCCTGCAAAGAGAGCAGCAGGCTCACCTGCTGCGCCTGGTTCGATGCGTTAACCGCCTGCGGGTCATATCCCATCTGCTCCAGTTTCCCCGTATCGCCAAGCGCCGATGCGTTGCTGATTTCGCTGTTCTTGCGGTTCCATTT
>DBGFNI010000082.1:0-17779 GCA_048527645.1 Eubacteriales bacterium
CCGATTGCAATGCGTCCAATCCCTGCAATTGGTTCTGATATTCCTGCTGGTATTCGTTCAGCGCCTGCGCCCGCGCGTCCGCAGCCTTGTCCGCCAGCGCCGCCGCGTAATAGTTGCCCTGTTGTGCCGCTGCCGCCACCGCCGCAGAGGATGGCGTGCCGCCCGTCCCCATGGCAGCCCGTGTCAGCGTGTCCCGCGTTGCCAGGTCGCTTTCCCGCCGATATGCCTTTTGCATCTGCTGCCAGTTTTCGTCCTTGTCCGGGTTCCATTCAAATGCCGCCCGGTCCGCGATCTTCTTCGAGAAGTTTTCAATGTCCCGGCTGTTTGACAGTTCCAGACTGTCTCCCGCATCCGAAACATAAAATCCGCTGCCGTTTTCGTCCCCTGAATACCCGCCGTATTTGCGCCGCAAATCGTTTGCGTCGGAATGGATCAGCGCCCGTGCCTGCGGCGACTGCGCTTCCGCATATTTCTGTTTGAGTTCGATCATTGTCATGCCGAAATCAGGGTCTTTTCTTGCCAACTGTAAATCCGCATCGGAAAAGTTGACCCCGCTTTCCCCCAGCTTTTTTTCAAAGTCTTCCGCCGTATATACCATATCTTTTCTCCTATCTCACAAATGTTGATCCGCTCTGTCCCTCCAGGGCAATTTGATAAACCGTCACATTCCCCTCCCCGCTCACACGGATGCGAACGCTGTCCGCACGACGCGACACGATCGGAAAGGAGCAGCTGCTCCGCCCCTGTTTGCAGTCCACACGACCCACCGTGCTCCAGTTCTCTTCTCCGTTGTAGGAAATTTCCACGTCAAATCGCGCCCCCTTCTCCGCACCGTAGCGGATCACGATGCGCGACAGATATTTTGCACCGATCGCCCCTTGGATAAAGTCTCCCGTTTCAAACCGCCAGGAGATCGCATCCTCTTTGCTTACCTGCAGTACCCCGTTATATGCTCCGAGCGTCATCACACGCCCGTTTTTGTCCATCACCCACAGCCCGTCCTGATATCCGCCGCACGGGGCAAGTCCGTCGCACTGCTCCACATACCAGTTTCCGGTCGTTGTGTTGTATACATACAGCGCGCTCTCTCCCGCTGCGTTTTCGCAGCATAGATAATACTTTTCGCTGTCCGATACGGCGACGCCGTTGGCGTGCATCCGCTCGCTCAGCATCCCCGATACCCGCGCCGGCACACCGCCGCTGTATGCGTATACCCCGTCCACGCCGAGATAGAATACATATTTTCCGGCGGTCTGAATCGAATCGCCGCAACCCTTTTTCACTCCGAAATACGGATATTCCCGCGTCTCATATTCCGACGGCGCGCCGGTTGTCCCCAGCACCCGCACGATCGCATGCTCCTTAAAGAAAACAGGAGTGCCCAAAACGTCCGCCCCGCCGGTGAATTCTCCCGCGCCGCCGCTGTCCCATTGCCAACTGTCCCATGATTTGCTTTCAAAGACATTCCAGTTGTACGGGTCTCCCATCACCGACGCGTACAGTTTAGACCCCTTGCAGCCCCACAGACGGTTGTTGGATGCAAAAACAAAGTCCATGTCCGGCATCTCGCGCGCCACAAACCAGTCCGCATGGTCGGAATAGTCCTCATTCGGCGCCACACTCTGTGAAAAGGTGTTTTCGTAAAAGTCGAGATATTGCAGAATTCTCCCGCTCGGTCCGATTCCCTGCGATACCTCTCTGATCACCGCGTAGGTTTCCGTTCCGTCCACCACATCTCCGTTTTCATCCTCCTGCCAGACGTGCACGCCGTCATCTTTGTAGAATTTTTGATAAGTTCCGGCAAGATGCACCGTCACACGGTTTTTTGCTGCATCCAACCCGCCGTACTTCCCGTCCCCGATGGAAAAAATATTTTCGCAAATGGCGATCTTCTCATCCGCTTGCTTATAGGTTGTGATCGTTCCAATCACCGTGCTCTCCCGCGCCCCGCACAGGACATATCCCTCCGGGAACAGGATGAAGTAGTTTGTCATTTTCACAATGTGATGCCGCTTTTCCTCGTCGATCTGCATGTCCTGCAGCAGCGGCTCCTCTTTGTCCGCTCGGTACGCGTTGTATTTTCCGTTTTCCTTGATTACCCAAAAGAATATCCCGTCCAGCACCGCGAAGGCCAGCGCGTTTTCCAGCGTCACCATCACGCTGCGCTTCTCCCGCACGCGTATGGCCGGGTATTCCTCATCGCTCATGTTGTAGGCGTCCGACAAATATCCGTCGCACAGCGCCCGATTCGGTCTGATCCCGCGAAATGTGTCAAGCACCGTGCTTTTCTTCCGCCCGGTGTAACGGATTTCACTCAGCATTTACCTGCACCTCCCTTGTCTCATTTCCGTCCTTGTCAATGTAGTAGATTCCGTCGTCACGGAAATCCCACCGGCCTGTCTGCGCCGCGATTCCACCCTGCAGCATCGCCGCTTTCACATCCTGAATGCCGCTTTGACTGAAATTGTCGGTGTTCAGATGGCTCAAAACGTGGTTCAGCTCCTCCACCAATAAAAACAGGTAGTTGACTGTGTCCTCCAGCCTTGTGCTCCCCGCCTTTGCACCGTCCGATTTTCCCGTCCCGGCAAGCACCTTGCCGATCATCTCCGGCGTTATTGTCATTTTCGACATGCTTTTCCCTCCTGTCACAAGCGTGCCGGTGCGCTTTCCACCGTCCGCACCGGCACCTTTTGCATTGTTACCGTAAGATCACCGCCGCAAGATACGCGACCACCGCGCCGATCAGCGCCCCGATCAGCGTCTCCCACCGCGCAGACGGCTTGTTGATCAGCCGGTCGAGCTTCACATCCATGCGCTCCATCGTCGTCTCAATCGAGTCCAGACGCGTCTTCAGCGCCGCCTCAGAGGTGTACAGCTTTCCGATGTCCCGCTGGCATTGCTCCAGATCATGCAAGAACCGCTCCAACTGATTGCATCCCGGGCAGTCGTTACGCTGTTCCATCCTCTTCGCTCCTCTCCTCATAGCAGGTCATGTTTACCGTGTCAAAGTCGTCCTTTTCGCACATCAACACGCCTTGTTCAATCCGCTTTGCGTATCTGCACGTCACACAGTCCTTTTCCGGACTTTTTGTCTCCAGATTCATCAGCGCCGCCATTCCCGCTGCCAGTGCCGAGCCAATCAGCCCGATCAGAACGGTTTTTACGCCGTCCGTCTGCATCCCGGCAAGCGCCGCCGATAAATTCGCTACAATATAGCCCGCTGCCGCCTGAATAAAGGTTCTGATCGCACGCCGCAGCCATTCCTTCATACGTTTCTGATTCATTTCGTTCCCTCCTGTTCTTTGTCAAAGACCCCCGCACGGTCGAGTATCACCAAAATTCGTGCAAGCTGATAGGAAATCTCAAAGGAATTGTTGTTCCCCTTCAGGTATCCGCGGTCTGCCAGCTTCTTTACCGTCGCCCGCATCCACTCCGGCATGTTCCCGTCAATGTACGCCCATCTCACACCCACCTGATCGCGCAGCTTTGCGACCTCGTCCTTCAGTGCTTCAAATTGCTTCTTTTCCTCCGCCGTCATCGGTTCTTCCTCCTTCATGTTTTTGATTTCGTATGCCACCCGCCGGCGAAAATCGTCCATCGTGTCCGAAAACCGCCGCAGCCAGTGATCAATGTCCCCGTGATTGCCACCCATCCCCGCAAGATAGGCTTCGTGATGCGATACGACATGCGAGACATCAATGTTGTACCGCGTGCAGAGATACGCGCATAGCTGCGCCGCCTCCACCATCACCGCATGATAATATTCCGGATCGTCCAATCCGTCCTCGCAGATTTCAAACTGTACATGCGTGGCGTTGTAGGAGCCTTTTTCTCCGCTCCCCACACCCCACGGCGCCGTCTCCCACGGCAGGGTCTGCACCGTCGCGATCTCGCCGTTTGCAAGCCGCCCGATAAAGGCGTTCACACAGGCAAAACGCCCGTCCTCACCACCCGCGTAATACTGGTTCCAGTGGTTGCCGTATCGGTTTTGCCCGAGCAATTGCGCAATGCCTTCGCTCATGCCCTCGCTCTGCCCCGCCGCAGGCTGTACATACCGCGATAGGGATGTGTTGTTCGCCCCGGTCGAATGTACCACAATTCCGGTAGGATTTCTCTCGTAGCTGCCGGAATAGCATGCGTTGTTCACAAGCTCACACTGATATAGCGTCATTTGCTTCATCCTCCCGTCTTGTTGAGAAATTCACGTGCCAGCGCACGGATTTTCGCAATCGAATTGGTCTCCCCGCTGGCCAGCCCCGCGAAAAATTCCGTCAGCGCATCCTCGCCCACGGCGTTCTCCTCCGCCGCTGCGCACTGCTGCAATTCATCGTCCGTCATCTCCCGCAAGACACCGTTGTCAAGAATCTTCACGCCTTCACCCCCCAAATCTGTATCTCACCGTCCGTGAACATCCGCCCGTCACCGTTCACTTGCAAACGCATCGAAATAAGATTGCTCGCCGTATATTTCTGTATCAGATAGGGCGCTGTGTATTTGATCGCGGAATATCCCGATCCCCAGCTCGTTGTCATCGCCTCTTCGCCTTCCCAATACCCGTATACCGGCTTTAATTCCATGTATCCGTGCGTTTCAACAGTACCGTGCAGCCCGGTCAGATCCGGCAAAACAAGATTGCGCAGGTTTTCGTCCATCGCAGTCAGCTTCATCGAGTAGTTGACGTCGTCCGTCGCCCCCTGCACAAAGACAATCCGCAGCGCCCGCAGCGGCTCTGTGAACATTTTGCTGATCACCTGCACCGCGTTTGCTTTCACGGTTGTCACCTTTTCCAAAAGCGTGTAGACATTTTTGTCCTCTTTGTCCGCCAGCGCCGCAGAAACGCCGCCGCTGGTCACAGGATTTTCCGAATCCTTCACCGGCGCGCTGTCAAAGGTCAGTACATTCTGCTTGCCCGCCAGCGCCGCAGAAACGCCCCCGCTGGTCACAGGATTTTCCGAATTCTCCTCCGGTGCATGATCAAATGTCAGCACATCCTGCTTTCCCGCCAGCGCCATATAGACAGCCCCTCCGCTCACCGCGTTTGTGCTGCCTGCTGCCACGACGTCGTCCGTCACCGGCGTCTCCCCGTTCTTTCCGTTGTATACGGTAAAGGTTCCCGTGGTTGTGTCAACGCAGGTGTACTGATAGACGTCCGTGCTGCCGGGCGTTCCGTCTCCGCTGATGCGGACAATGCTTGTGATTGCTCCGTCCAACCTCTCGTTTTTCGATACGCTCACCGTGCAGGTGATCAGCTTCCATTTCTCCGGACTCTCTGCCGGCATGTTGGATCGGTTCTCTTGACAGAGCGAAAGGTACAATGCTCCGCTTGTACTGACAAGATCATTGCTGTTATATGTAGCATTCTCCTCCCACGCGCCGCACCATTGTATCCGCTCCCCCACCGCACGGTATACGCCACCGCTGGTCACCGGGTTTTCTGAATTCTCCTCCGGCGCGCTGTCAAAGGTCAGCGCATCCTGTTTTCCCGACAGTGCCTCGTATATGCCTCCGCTTGTCACCGGATTTTCCGAATCCTTCACCGGCACACCGTCAAAGGTCAGCGCATCCTGTTTGTCTTCCAGCGCCGCGTAGATGCCTCCGCTTGTCAACGGATTTTCCGAATCCTTCACCGGCACACCGTCAAAGGTCAGCGCATCCTGTTTGCCAGACAGTGCCTCGTATATGCCTCCGCTCGTCACAGGATTGGAGGAATTTTCCTCCGGCGCAAGATCAAAGATCAGCTTCGCCTGCTTGGTTCCGAGCAGCTCCAGCACTCGACCGTACTGCGTCAGCGTCAGCTCTTCCCCCGCCTGTGCCTGATGCGGCACCCCTTCCTGCAGCGGAATCTCACACCATACCGTCGGCAGCTTCTTTTCGTACAATTCGCCGTCTGTCCCAACGTATGACGCCGTCCCGCAGACGCCGATCCGCAGTGTGCCGGCCTCTGCCAGCACCTCATATGGCACCGTGCAGAAAAACTGCCCCTGCACATCCGCGCTCAATATCTTTTTGCGCTGCACGTTGCGGTTGGCAAACACCGCCTCTTTCGCCCATGCGTCCCATCCCTCTTCAAACAGGAACTGCGCCGTCACACTCTCCACCGAATTGCTCGTCACCAGCCCCCGCTCGCAGGTTATGCTCCGCCCGCGCACACGGAATATCATGTCCGCCGTTTCCATCAGATTCCACCTCCCGGATGCTTCTCATTGACATACCAATTTTCGAACGTGTCAAAATCGTCGCTCACCGCCTGCAAACGGTTTGCTGCAATTTCCCATTCCTGATTGATCCACGCCGTGCGGTAAAGGATGTAATCTTCATAGATCACTTCAAACCCGCCGCACAGCAGCACCTGCTCTCCCAAATCCTCCGGGTATCGGTATGCGGTCGTGTCCTGCGGCTTCACACCCATCACCCGCACCTGAAGCTGCTGCTGCACGGTGTTGATCATTTCGACCAGTTGCCTGTCCTCAAAGCCGTCCGCACAGGACAGCATCCCGCGCACCCGGTCCAATATCTGTTGCACCGTCATTGTCTTTTTGCTCCTTTCCGCAAAAACACGAAGCAGAGGCGCCGCTGTGCCGCGCCTCTGCCCGCTTTTCTTATCATGCGCCGATCAGCTGCGTACCGCCGGTAAACCCACCGCAGCAGGCAAAACGCCAGTCCACAAAGGAACAGTTGTACCGCGCTCTGCCCTTCCAGGTATTGGCGTCGTTGTCCTCCACCTTGGAATGCACGGTCAGCTTCTTTCTGGTCTGGAACACCGCCGCCAGATTGTCCTTTAAGTATTGCGAATCCAGCACTACCCACGGCGCGCTCCCCGCCGCGATAAACTGGTTCAGATACGGCCAGCAGATCACGTTCCATCTGCCGTAAAGATTGTTGAACGCGTTGTAGTTGGAATTGGGGTCTTTATCCGAACCGACCGCCGCCATCACCGCCTTTTTCAAAGCTGCGTCGTTCGGAATCAGAATCGTGTCCGGCGCAATGTTCAGGATGTTGCCGTTGTCGTCCATGAAGTTCTGCATGCAGCTCTCTGCCTGCGCCAGCGCGTCCACCGAGAATGCATCCGCAAATGCGTTGCTCTGCACGCCTTTCATCTTCTTGCCCTTGTGGGACTTGGAGAACAGCGGCAGCTCGTCCGCCGTTGTCAGATCAAAGGTCTGCTTTCCCATCTGGAAGGATGCGCTTCCCTTCATTGCCTCACCGTACATCCGCGCCGCAAAACGTTCGCGCGTGCGGTAATATGCCGTAACAAACTGCTGCGGCTTCTGTTTGAGATCGATCGTCTGCGCGTCCTCGATCATTTCCTCCGATACGGAAAACATGCTTTTCCATGTCACATTCTGTACCGTCTTGAAATATCCCTCCTCCATGCCGTTGGTGGGATATGCGCCGTTTTCTCCCACCGGCTCAAAGTCGTTCATCGACGTCATCGAGCCGTAGGACTCCGCAAAATGGGTTGAATCCTGCATGGAAAATACGCTGTCGATCAGGCTCTCCGCTTCAAAGGCCTCCGCGCGCTTTTCGATGATGGATTTGATCGGGTATTGGAAATTGCCATAGACGGAGTCCGCCACATGGCTGTCCTCGCTGAAAATAATATCTGCCATAATATCAAAAATTCTCCTTTCCGTCTGACTGTCCGTCAGTCATGTTTCCCTGTTCCGCGTGCCGCTTATGCGCCCGCAGGATCGACAAAGCGAACAACCACGCAGCTGCCCTGCTCCGTCCCCTCAAAGTGAAGCACCATGCACGCACCGCCGCCGGTCGCCGTGACAGCGCCGCCGTCCGCCGAAATCTGATAGCATCCGCCGTTTTGTGCATCTGCGTTCTGTTCGGAAAACTCTGATTCATACTGCGTCTGATCGCTCACCGCAATCACCGCAATGTCCTCTCCGCTTTTCACCGCAGCTCTGCACATGCAGATGTATTCCGGCTTGGAATTTGCCGGACAAACGGTCAGCTTCCCGCCGGACAGCACCAGCGCCTCTCCGATTTCATATGTCCCTGCGTCGGCAGGCATGCGCTCCCAGCAGTCCGCCGCGCCGTCAAGATAAAATTTCGGGATAAACATATGTTTTTTCATCCTCCTTGTGTCTGTTTTCGTGTGTGTTATCTGTTTTGCTTTTCGTACTCTCTCAGTGCCTCCGCGTCGGAAAATCCCATTGCGCGATAAGCACTCAGTACCCCAGACGGAATATGCTGCAACCCTGCGCCGCTCTGCACCGTCCGCTGCATGTGCGCTTTTGATGCGGCAGACGCCGCCGCGCTTCTCTGCGCCTGATCCTGATATACCCTCTGCACCACATCGTCATATACGCTGCGGTACGCATCAACAAAGGAATACCCGCGCATCACCTTTTCCTGAATTTTATCGTATCTGTCCAGACGCTTAAAATCCTCCAGGCTCTGCACACCCGGGTCAAACTTTCTGATCTGCTCCAGCTCCGATGCGATCACCGCCTCATCCTGCTGCGCACGCACGGCGTCGCGTTCCCGCTGCGCCTGTGCCATCACTTCCTTCGCCTGCTGCACCTCCGGCATGCTCTGAATCACCTGATCCAGATCCTCACGCGTGATTTTTGTGCCCTGCAGCATCTGATCAATCCGTGAGGAAAGCATGTTGTCCTTCCAGGAGAGATAGTCCTGCTCCGTGCGGATCGGCTTTGCGGTAAATGGGTCTGTCACCCCGAGATTGCGGAAGATTTCTTCCTGCTTCTGGCGGTAAGATTCTTCCATCGCCTCCCGCTCTTTTGCCATCTGCTTTTCAAACTTCGCTTTCGCCTTCTCCTCCGCGCTTCTTCTCGCCTTCGCATACAGTGCGTTCTCCTGCGGGCTCTGTCCGGCGGGCTGCTCGCCATCACCGTCCGTTTCTTCCGCCTCATTTCCGCGATTCTGCGCGTCGTCTGTTTGCGTGCCGTCGGGAGCTTCTTTCTCCCGCTGCTGCTTCAGTTTTTCAAATGCCTGTTCCACGGTCTGCGCCGTGTCCTGCTCCGCACTTTCTCCGGATGTGTTTTCATTTGCGGCAATGCCGCTTTCCTCCCGGACGCTGCCGGTGCTTTCTTGCTGCGGTGCGCTGCTTTGCGCCGCTGAATTCATTGCTTCCGTCATTTCCATATTTTTTCCTTTCTGACACGCTTACGCCCGTGCCGGCGAAACGCTGAACTTGCGGTTTTTTGACACGCTTTCGCCCGTGCCCGGCGAAACAGCCGAATTGTTTTCCGGCCGATGCGTCAACAGCCGCACGTCATTTTGTGCGAAGGTCTGTGCCCTTTTTCGCCGTTGACTTCGGGCTCTTCCCGCGATTCAGATGCGGCGCCTCGATTTTCTGCGCACCGCTGTTGCGGATGCTCCCGATGTAGCCCTTCTTGCAGCTCTTCTCTTTCATGCGCTCCACCTCCTTTCCTTTCCGCCTTTTATGAAACAACAACCGGCAGGATGCATTCCCCGCCCGCCGTTCTTTCTCAAATCATTGCGCTATCTCCGTTTGTACCGCCTCCCGGCACGCTCTGCTGCGCTTCCTGCGGCATCTGTTCCTCCGCCTGACTTGCCGGCGCTGTCTTTGCACCCTGCTGCGCCATTGCCTGCTGCAGCATCATCTGCTGCTCTATCTTCGCCCGCTCCTCGCTCTGCGCCAGCTGCTCCATATACCGCAGCGTTTCCCCGGCGTTCGGATAGTGTAATTTTTCCATGTGCCGCCAAAAGATTTTCAGCGTGTTCGGGCTCTGCGGATCGCCGTATGCCCCCTGCTGCAAATTCATTCTCGTCTCCTGCCACAGCGCCTGACGGTCTTTTTCCAGAGGGGAGGATACATCCGCGGAGAATTCAAACAGATCGTTCCACCAGAATTCTCCGTTTTCGTCCCGCTCCAAAAAGTCAAATCGGTTGAAAACCCCGTATTCCTCTTCCCCCGTCGCACGGTTTTCCTGCCGCACCGGGCGCACCTCGTCGCAGTATGCCAAACGGTATTTGAAAATCAGCTCAAACAGACGTGACCACGCCTCCTGCTTCATCACCCGCTTGCTCTCCAGCCGTCCGGAGGACTGTGATACCGAAATCTGCTTTGCCTTTCCCGACGTCGCCGTCGCATCCTTTCTGCCCTGATAGGAGTCCGTCACGCCGATCTGATGCCTCGCGTCGTTGTAGATGATTTCCGCCATGGATAGATCGCTTGTGATGTTCTGCTCCATGTCATATGTCCCGATCAGGCTCTTGTCCGCCGCGTTTTTGATGCGGATTTGCTTGCCCTCCCGGCTGTCAATTTTGATGTTTGCGTTCTGCGGCAGTGTGATGTAGCTCCCGCTCTGCAATATTTTTTCAAATGCCTTTGCAAACAGACGGTTGGTTGCATTCTGCTGATCTTTGATCATGTCAACGTCTGAGATTCCCATCACTCGCCCGTGTACCGAGATGTTTTTCTGTAAAATCACCGGGTACATCTTCGGCTGATAATACGGTATGTATGCCGCCTCCCCGCTGCCGAGCGTCCGCGTCAGCTCTCCCGGCGCCTCCCGGCTTTCCACCCCGGCGCCTTCAAAGAGCACCGTGCCGTCGCTGCGCACAATCTTTTCATACCGTTCTTCGTATTCCTCCTCGCTGCTCTCGAATTCCGTGCTCCCGCAATAGCGGCACGCACCGCGCGCAAACGAATGCAGCGGCTGCTCCGAAATCGGCACGTCTTCAAGCAGCGGATAGGTGCCGTCCTCGCTCTGCCTGCCCAGCTCCTGTCCGCCAGGGATGTCCGGCGCACCGCATTTTTTGCAGCGACGCAGCCGACGCGCCTGACAGTTTTTTTCCGCCCGGATCACCGTGTCGTTCACCCACAGAAAGGATGCAATCGTCCCGTCCGCGTTTTTTTCATATCCGATTTCCAGCGTCACGCTGTCCTCCGACGCGTCCTCTCCGTCCGCAGTCTTAATTTCCGGCGCCGCCTCCTGCTGCGCAGAAACGTCCACACCAAACTGCGCAAGGATGCGCTCCTTTGTCGTCGGCACGCGCAGGATCACCCAGTCCATGTCGTCAATCCCGGAGTATACCCCAGGCTGCGGCACCAATGACTTTGGATGCAGCACAGACAGCGCCACCTCTCCGCACCGCTCGTGCGATACCGCCGTGCTGTCCCATTCCACATTCCAGATGCCCCCGCCCTGGATGTGTACCGTGCGCTCCATCTGATCGTTGAAATATTCCATTTTCAAACGGTCAAGCTCGCCGCGTATCATGTCCTCGATCAGATGCGCCAGCGTCTCGTCCCCTTTTCGCATCGCCGTCACCTTCGGATAGATGATGTCGTTGTCTACCTCCGTCTCGATCAGCTCAAACGCCATGTTCCGCACATACGGCGTCGATGTCGTCAGATCGTCCGAAAACAGCCTGTCTATGCTCTTCTTTTCTCCGAGATAGATTTTTTCCCGATCGTCCATCTTGGCAAGCTCCCCGGAAAAGGCGGCGCATCCGTCCTCCAGTCGCTTCTGCCACATTTCCAACTGTTCCGCGCTTCCACCGTTCTGTTTCTTCTTTTTCATTTCTCCGGCTCTCCGTAAACTCTGCATATAATTTTTCTCTCCTCCTCCGAGGCGTTGTTCCAGTCTTCCCACATGTCCTGCGTCCATACCGTTTTCTTCTCCTGCTTTTCCACTGCATAATCCTGCTGATCGCGGATCATCAGTGCGATCGCCGCAGCCATCACGCAGTCGTCATGCGCCCCGCTCTCCGCCTCTGCCCGCATCGACGGCGTGCGTACAAAGGTTGACATCTCCGCCAGCGTTTCCTCATCGCATACGCATTCCGGATTCTCCCGAAACTGCCGTATCATGTTCGCAATCATCAGCGGACGCGTTTTCGCATTCGTTTGGTATCCGAACGCCTGCGTGAATGCTCCCGTGTAGGTGTCTGCGATCTGCCGCACATACTGATTTGTGTATCCCAGCCGCTCCAATTCCCTGATCGGATAGGTGGAAAAGTTTGTTTCCACGCCGATCAGCGCGTCGTTGTAGTATTTCCCCATGCAATAGATCTGCCGCGCAAACAGATCCTCGTCCGTGTGCATGCGCAAAATTGCCGCCTGCTTTCCCGTGTGGTTGTTCAGTACATACGCCACAAACCAGTCGCTGCCGTCTCCCGCCGTGTCCGCGCCGATTACATACGGATATCCGGGCTTTGGCTTTTCAAAGAGCTGTGCCACTCCCAGCATCACATCCTCATGCCGCGCAAAGGAAATATCCGAGATTTCCATCCCGTCATATCGATAGTCAAAGCACCCAACCGCCACCGGCTTTTCTTTTTTCTCCAGCCGCTTGGCGATCAGCGCCCGGTCAAACACCGTTTTCCCGGTGATGCCCCACTCTCCCAGGGCATATACCATGTAATAATACGGATCGCTGTCCCGAAAACTGAGCAACGTCCGCACCGCCTCCCCGCTCAAAAATCGGTTGTCCAGGTAGGTCGAACGGTCCGCCGTTACATCCGGGTCGCTGCGGTCAAAAAAGCGTTTTTTCAGCCAGTGCGTAACCGAAATGGGATTAAATGTAATAATAAACTGCTGATAATACGGCGTCGCGTCACGCATACGGATGTTGAGCTGATTGAAGTCGCTTTCCGTAATCTCCGACGCCTCCTCAATCCAGATTCCCGTGATCCCGAAGATACTTTTCAGCTTTTCCACATCGTCCAACCCGGAAAATAAGATTTCCGACCCGTTGCGAAAGGTGATCCGCATGGGATTTTGCGTGATTTTTGCAATGTCCTTTTCATAAAAGCGCCTTGCCTGCGCCTGTAACTGGGAGAAGCAGGACTGCCTCAGGCTTTTTTCCGTGTACCTGACCACCAGCATTCGGTGTCCCGCCTCCGTGACGCACCGCTCCAGGATTTTTCGCCCCGCAAAGATGCTTTTTCCGCTGCCGCCACCGCCGCATAATACCAAAAATCGGTGCCGATCGAAAAAGAACGGCATAAAGTGGTCGTTGTTGGTCTCACGCAGCTGCAAGAGCCACTGCGCCGCCTGCGCGTATTTCTCCTCCGAAAGCACTTTATTCTCCGTTTTCATCGTTCCCGTTTTCCCCGTTCTGCTCATCCTCGATCACCGTTTCCTGCCCACCGTCGGAAGAAAAAATGTTTTTTTCCCCGGCGATTTTCATCACCTCGCGCAAAAGTGCCTCCTTTTCCTCGATCGTCATCGGCGTTTGTGCTTCCGGCGCCGATGTTTCCACCTTTCCCTGAATCACCTGCCTGTCCTCATAGCCGAAATTGTTTTTCAGGACAAACTCAATCCCCCCAAAGCCCTTTGTACGCGTCAGCAGCTGCTCCGTCAGCCATGCCTCGATTCTGTCCCGCGCATCCTGCACAATGCTCCGATATTCTTCCTTTTCCGCATCGGTCAGATGCTCCATCTCTCCCCGACCGTACCTGCTCCACGTCTCCCGGCTGATGTGGAGATACCGGCAAAGCCCGCATACAGTCGGCGGGATGTAATAGTAAATGTGCGATAACGGCTTTCCGTTGTTCAGAATACAGTCCTCCTCCGTTTTCGTCACCGATATGCTGTCAAAATATTCGTTCACACGGCGTTTCAGCGCCGCCGGCGTGTATTTCTTTTTTCTTGCCAACCGCATCCCTCCCGAACTGCCGTCCGCCGCTTTTTCCATCAAAAAACGTGAGAGGAGACTGCTCTCCGCTCACGCATCACGCTGTTTTTTCTCATTTTGTTCCTTTCTCGAATGAAAGCGGCCGGAATCACCGTAAATTCCGACCGCTCCCTTCTGAATACAGAGAAAGGTTATTTTTTTGGGGCTTGCATCTTGGGCGTCGCATGCGTTCTGCCGTTCCGCCGCTCTGCCCGATTCTATTATAACACAGGAATATTACTTTTTTTACTTCATTTTTCAAATCCCGCTTTCCCGCATTCCAAAGCCGTTTTTTTGCCTTTGTTCACACTTTTTTCACAACATGGTTTTCCGATTTTCCGCACAGCGCATGCTCCAACGCCCTGCACATCACCTGCCGCAGATATCGCTGGCTGTACAGGTATTTCCATCGCCCCTCCATCTGTGCAAAGGACATCCCCTCAAATACATAAAACGAAAATACATCCCGCGCCAGCTGCTCCTCCTGCGGCATGGCGCCGAGCACCCGTTTCATCCGCCGAAGCAATCGCGCCTCCCGCCGTTTCATCCGCAAAAGCGTTTCTTTTTCCTGCGCCAGCCGCACTGCGCCCGCACCCACCTTGTCCCCGCCGTTTCCGCCGCTTCCCGGCTCCGCGTTCGCCGGCACCACCGTGCAGGTCGCCCGCTCCCACAGCGACCCGATCAGCGCCTCTTTGGCGACAATCTGCTCTTTCAGCCTCCGATACCCCCGCACACGTCGCAGCTCCCGCATCACCCGCCGATTTTCATCACTGCTTTTTCCCGTCTTTTTCATCTTCCGCTCTCCTTTCCGTTTTCTCTCCCTCTTTGCTCTCCCGCTTTTTTCCGCGCGGAAAGAACGGACAAATCACGGCGCTTTTTCGCCGCATTCCCCCGCGCTTTTTTCATCCCGCGTCATATTTGTTCCGTTTTTCGCCTGTCACCCCCCGCCGCGGCACGCCCGTGCGCCCGCTCCATGACGGAGGAGGCGGCGCATCGTCAAAGGCGCGCCCGAACCACGCAATTTTCGCATCGCGCTTGTAAAACCGAAAATGAAGATAAAATTCCCCGTTTACCGCGTTGTACCGCGCGTCATAATCGTCGCACAGATATAACTGCGGAAACATCTCCCACAGCTTTTCCATGCTGTAATTGTGCCGGAACAAATCTTCGCAATCCGCTTTCGTGAAGTTCCGCCCGTATTTTCCGAATGCCCGCGGCTTTTTGTATTCCTCCGCACGGGGCTGTACCAAATTCTTGGAGGATACCCACCGCCGGCGCATCACATCCGGCTGCCGCGCCAGGTATACCGACAGATCGGCACAGCCCGTCTGACTAAGCTCCAACCGCTCTGCCTCCATCCGCTTGCCCTTTTTCCATAGCTTCTTGAGCTGCGCCTTTTCCACACCCTTCAGCGCGTTGCAGATCATGTGATGGTGCAGCCGCCCGGTTTGCTCTCCCCGCGATGTGACGTAGATATATTTCAGCTCTTCCCCGTTCATCCGGTAGAGCCTGCGCATCCGCTCCAGATAATTGCGCATGTCCCGCCGCGCAATTTCCTCCGTGTCCGGGTACCATCCGTTATCATAGGTCAGCGTCAGCACCCAGTCCCCGCCCTTAAAATTCATATGTACCAAACGGATTAATCGCCGCTGCGCCGTATAATAGTTGCAGTTTGCCTGCGCCTCGCTCGTTTTTTTGTACCTTGCACGCCGCCCGCTCTTTTTCGGTTCACGGAATGCCGGGTAGATGTCAATGTCCACCCGGTCCCCTGTGTCCCACTTCTCCGCAATATACCGCTTTTTCTGACCCTGCATCGTTTCCCCGTCCTTTTTTCTGACCAACCGCAAACCTTTTCCAATACATCCTTCCAACCGCCGCAAACCGTTCCCGCCCGTCCGCCTGCATACCCTCGGCATTCATCCGTTTCCGTCCGTCCGCTGCCGCCTGAAAATTCACACACACATCTCACAACCTGAAAATTCATACACACATCCAAAAGCCTGTCCGGCACGCATCCCCCGACCATGCCGCAGCCGTGTCGCATTTCCTGATCCTCCCGCACCTTTCCTTTCCGGCAAATCCTTTCCCGATCATTCTTTCCGGATCATCCATTCCCGCATCGCCTTGACAGCATCCTCCCTCTTTTCGTCCGTTTCCGTTTGCTCACACCTGTTCGCAAATGCTCCCGCACCCCTGACAGGGGCGGAAAGCGGACATACAGAATGCGCACACACCGTTTTTGTTTTTCCCCTCTCTCCGTATCGAGCGCTTCCCGTCTCTCATGCTCCGGCTCTTATGCTACGGCGCTCATGCTCCCGGTCTCTCTCGATCAGTGTCCCGGTCTCTCTCGATCGGCATATCCGTCTCTCTCTCCGTTCTCTCTCCGCAGATCTCTCTCTGACCCGTTTCTTTCCTCACCCGCATGCCCCCGCACGCGCGCACATGCGCATTACCGTGTCACAAAATCACATTTATCACTCTTGTACAGTTTTTCATTTCAAAATTCGTCATTTGTTAAGATAACACACAAGCCCGTTTGCAGAGCCCCGCAGCTCTGCAAAAAAAATCAAATTTTTTAAAGTTTTTTCAAATAACACTTGACAATATCACGTTATCGTGATATAATATTATTAGAGAAAAGGAGTGAAAACGATGCCTGTTTTATCAAGATTTTACTGAATTGTCATTAGAATGTATTTTTTACAGAGTGAGCATAATCCACCCCATATACACGCTATTTATAATGAGGATGTCGCATCCATTGACTTTATGACTGGAAATGTTCTTGACGGTCATCTTCCTGCAAAAGCGTTGAGCATGGTGCGAGAATGGATTAACATCCACAAGGAAGAACTGATCAACATATGGGAAACACAGGATTTTAAAAAAATCCCGCCGCTTGAGTGAAGGAGGTTTATATGTTTCATAAAATAAAGAATGTTTCCGCACTTCCTGATTTTCGTTTAAGCGTTCAATTTTCCGAAGGCGTAACAAAGCTTTATGATATGAATCCGTGCGCTGAAAAATTGCCTTCGTTCCAATCGTTGCTGAAAAATCAAGAATTGTTTTCATGCGTTACCGTCGATACAGGCGGATACGGTATCATCTGGAATGATGAATATGATTTGTCCTGTGATGAATTATGGGAGAACGGAATGCAGATACAAACGCCGTTTGATGGCTTGATCGCACTCAGTGACGCAACCGCGCTTTGGGGACTGAACGAAAGCACACTCCGCAAAGCTATCTCTTATGGTAAACTCGTAAACGGAGTCGATGTTTGCAAATTTGGAAAGCAATGGGTGATATCTTCTGAAGCTATGCAAAGAGAGTACGGCTCTTCAAAAATATAATGATGTACTTTCGATTTGCACATTTTTTCCATATCGTAAATCAAGAAAATATCCGCAATCAAACCATTTTCCAAAACGTCCGATGCCACAGCCCTTTTGTGGGCTGTGGCTCTTTTTTTTATGTACCGTAATGCTGTTTTTCTTCCGTATCGCTCCTCGCTTTTTCCGCTTCATAATAAGTATTTGCGTTCCCTAATACGCAAAGAGTGCAAAGTTCCTTTGTATATTGACACATAGGCGGTTTATTATCTTTTACTATTTGGTATTCACACATTTTCCTCACCTAATATTTCTTTTACGAGGTTGTCAATATCCGAACATCTAATGACGCCGGTTTCTTGCGGCACTCCGCATTTTAATCTCATAGCAAACTCTTTGACGGCTTCGGATCTTGCTTTGTTATAATGATGTTTATAAGAATTTGCCGCTCCTCGCATTGCTTCAAGATCTATTTTCAGTCTCTCAATCTCTGCCTGTTGGCGTTTGATGATGTCAAGCGCTTTTTCATTTAGTTCGTATTCATGGCAAATTACACCTTCAATATGCATCGGGCATTCTTCGCAACTTGTAACCATTGATTTACAACACTCCAAAGCCTTTATAATCTCGTTATCTGTCATCTGTATCACCGTCCATTTCAACTGTTATATTTGAAACATCAATTTTTCCGCTCATTAGATCAGTCAATAATGCGTCCCTTAATTCTGCTATATACTGATTTTTCATAGTGTTCAACAAAGCAATTTGATTTTTCCAAACGTTGAAAAACTGAATAAAGATATCGGGCAATAATTTTTTATCATT
>DBGFNI010000083.1:0-11754 GCA_048527645.1 Eubacteriales bacterium
TTTCAGGTGGTGGAAAATGGTCGAAAATGGTTGAAAATGGCAAACAAATGACCATATTTTCCCCGAAAGCGGTTTTTTTGCCGCCATACCACAGCCAAGGCGGAAGGAGGCATTTGAAGATGGAACAAAACGGGCAAAGCAACGGATGCATCAGTATGCGGAGAATGTTTTTGGGCGAGTTTTCGCACACCATAGATTCCAAGGGGCGCATTTTCATGCCTGCGAAATTCCGCGATCAGCTGGGCGACGCGTTTGTCGTTGCAAAGGGCGTTGACTGCTGCCTGTGTGTCTACCCGCAGGAAAAATGGGAGGCGCTTACCGCCAAGATTTCTGCCCTGCCGGAGCTGGAGGCAAAAGCGTTGGCAAGATTTCTCTACCCCTCCGCCGCGCTCGCAGAGCCGGACGCGCAAGGGAGATTTTTGATTCCCCTCACTCTGCGCAAATACGCACAACTCGGAAAAAATGTCACCGTGATCGGCATGGGAACCTATGCGGAAATCTGGAACACCGAATATTTTGCCGGAACCAAAGAAGGAGAAGAGGCGGAGGATATCCGCTCGCTTATGCAGCGGCTGAATTTCTAAGCTTTTGCACAACGGCTCATCCGTTTTTTACTGTTATCAACTATCAATCTGTTATTATTCTTTTTTCGGGAGGGACAGGTATGCGTCCAAGCAGCAACGAACCGGAACAGAACGCAGCACCGGAATTTTCCCATATTCCCGTACTGTTAAACGCATGCATCGAGGGACTGCAAATCAACCCCTGCGGCACCTATGCAGACTGTACGCTCGGCGGCGGCGGACACTCAGAAGAGATCGTGCGCCGGCTGACCCCGCCCGGTCGGCTGCTAGCCATAGATCAGGATATTTGCGCACTGCGCGCTGCGAAGGAGCGTCTGAAGCCGTACGAAGGCCGAATCCTCTATAAGCATGCAAACTTTTCGGACATTGCCGCGCTGCTCGCGGCGGAAAACATCCCCTCCCTTGACGGCGCGCTGATTGATCTGGGTGTGTCCTCCTATCAGTTGGATCGGCCGGAGCGCGGCTTTTCCTACCGTTTTGACGCGCCGCTGGATATGCGCATGGATCAGCGCGCGGAGTTTGACGCCGCGACGCTTGTCAACACCTACTCCTTTTCCGCGTTGTGCCGCGTTTTGCGGGACTACGGAGAAGAAAAATTCGCCGCGCAGATCGCGTCAAAAATTGTATCCCACCGCGAAAGCAAGCCGATTGAAACGACCTTTGAGCTGGTGGACATCATCAAGGAAGCCATCCCCGTCAAAGCCAGAACCGGCGGCGGTCACCCGGCAAAGCGAACTTTTCAGGCGCTGCGCATCGAGGTCAACCGCGAATTGGACGTCATCCAGCCGACTCTTACCGCGCTGATTGACGCGCTTGCCCCCGGCGGAAGGCTCTGCGTCATCACCTTCCACTCTCTGGAAGACAGGATCGTCAAACAAACCTTTCAGCAGGCAGCCCAGGGCTGCACCTGCCCGCGAGACTTCCCGGTCTGCGTTTGCGGCGGCAAGCCCAAGATCAAGATTGTCACACGCAAGCCGATCGAAGCGGATGAAGCGGAGCGCCTGCAAAACAACCGCGCCCACAGCGCCAAACTCAGAATCGCGCAAAAGCTTCCCGACCCCGGGTAACCGAAGCTGCGTTTCCCCGTCCGTTTTTACCCGCCCGCACGCCCCGGAAACCGCTTGGATCTGTTCAGGCTGTTTCCGGGATTTTCATATTTTTCACAGGAATACCCGTGAAGTGCCGTTTGTCCCGACAGCGACGTCGTACGCTTGCTGCGCACAATATGACGGCGCTTGCCTGTCAGGCGAATTTGTTTCCGCTTTCTTTGATTTCTTAACAAATTAGTCATGATTTCGTGTTATGATAAGAGGAATACAAATATCATCTATCTGTAAATCAGCCGAAAACGGTTTCGGAAAGGGGGAAAGAGCATGCCGGAAAACAAGGATTGGCGCGACAGGCGGGAGCAATACAGCATGTATGCCATGTTTTCTACCAACGAGCGCGCGGAAAAACGCCGCAAAGCGCACGCCGCCGATCAGTCGAATGTTTCGCATCCTCCCGTGCGGCAGAGCAGCCGCCGTTCCGCGCATCCCGTGTCTTCACAGCAAAAGAAAGTCCCCACCCCCGTCTCCGCTCGGTATACCGTGCAGCGCACCAGACGCAAGCTACACCGTCCGCTCTCCGAGAGCAACGCCTCTTCCCGTGCGAAAGATCGTAATGAGGCGATGTTTCTTGCGCAGACCGGCTCCGGACGCAAGGTGCTCATTCACAACACCTCCCTGTCCGAAATGCACGCGGTGCGCGTGCCGCCGGTGGTTCATATCAAGACGTATAAGACAAAGCACGCTCCAGCGCTTACATTTCCCAATATTCTCACCATCTTTTCCGCCACGGTTCTGGTCACGGGACTGATCGTCAGTTACATCAATCTCAGTGATGAAACCGCCGCGCTGTCCGCGCTGGATGCGGAATACGACAGTGTGCAGGAGCAGCTAATGGATCTGGACCGCCAGGTGCGTAAGCGCTACGATCTGATTGAAATCGAAAAGACCGCGCAGCAGCTCGGCATGGTCAGCATTGATCAAGCGGAGCGGATCTATGTCCCCCTGGAGGGCTATGACCACGCCAAGGTGATCACAAAGGAAAATGAGGAAAAAGAGGACGAAAACGTCAAAACAGACGTCGTCATACTGGAATGATATCGTACATACAATAATCACAGAAAAAGCAACGGACAAACAAAAAACAAACAAGAAAGGAGCAGACGCCATGAAAAAAGGCACGCAAAAAAGCAACAGTACCATCCTTCGCCGCGGTCTGATCATGCTGATCGTTTTTCTGGCGGCTTGCATGGTTCTGGTCATCCGTCTGTTCTTTCTTCAAGTTGTCAAATACGAGGAATATCATCAGAAAGTCATAGAAAATATCACCACGGAGACAACCCTCCCCGCCGCCCGCGGCACAATATACGACTGCAACATGAATGAGCTAGCGTATAACCTACCGGTGGAGCGCGTTTTCATTTCTCCCTGCGATATGCAGGATGACGAAAAAATGAAAGAAGACGTTTGCCGCTTTTTGTCCGAGACATTGGATGTCGAATACGAGAAGGTGCTCGAAAAAGCCAACAAAGCAAACCGTAAGGACGAAACCATTCAGAAAAACGTTGAAGAAGAGGTCTGCGACAAAATCCGCGCCTTTATCAATGAATATAACGAAAAAATCGCGCAGGAAAACAAGGATCTGCCCGAGCGCGAGCAGCGTGAAAAAGTTTCCTGCATTCACTTTGCATCCGGGTATAAACGCTATTATCCGTTTAAAACGCTTGCATCCCAGGTAATCGGCTTCACCGGCGCGGACGGCGACGGCCTGTACGGACTGGAACTGCAATATAACGAACAGCTTAAGGGCACGGACGGCAGAGTCATCACCGCAGTTAACGCGCACGGCGAAATGATGCCGACTAAATATGAAACCTATGTGGACGCACAGGACGGCTATGATATCGTCACCACGATCGACTATCGCATCCAGTCCAGCCTGGAGCACTATTTGGAAGACACCTTCCACGACAGCGTCGCGGAAAATCGCGTGTGCGGCATTGTCATGGAGGTGGATACCGGCGCCGTTCTCGGCATGGCGACCTACCCCGCTGCTGACCTGAACAATCCTTACGAGTTGGATGAATGGTCTTTGCAGCAACTGGCAGCGTATGAGCCGGATTCTGAAGAATATACCAAGCAGGAGGCGGAGCTTCGCCTCTCGCTGTGGAGCAACAAGTGTATCTCTTATCTGTACGAGCCGGGTTCGACCTTCAAGGTCGTCACGGCGTCCATCGCTTTTGAAGAAAAAGCAACCACCGACTCAGATACATATGTCTGCACCGATCCGTATTATCTGGATCTGGGCGGCGGGCAGCGCGAAAAGGTCAACTGTTGGCGCTCCGGCGGGCACGGCACCATCACCTTCCGCCGCGGTCTGCAGCAGTCCTGCAACCCGACTCTGATGCAGGTTGCCGCGAAAATCGGAAAGTATAAATTCTATAAGTATTTCCGTGCCTTCGGTATGACAGAAAAAACCGGTATTGATCTGCCCGGCGAATTCACCAGCATTTACCACGATTACGCCGATTTCTTCATCACCGAGCTTTCCATTTATTCCTTCGGTCAGACCTTCAAGGTGACGCCCCTGCAGCAAATCTGTGCCATTTCAACCGTTGCAAACGGCGGCTCCCTTGTCACGCCTTATGTCGTCTCCAAACTGCTCGACAGCGACGGAAACGTCGTAAAAACATATGAACCAAAGACCAGACGCATGGTGGTCAGTGAAGAGGTTTGCCAACAGGTTACACAAATTCTGGCTGAAGGCGTTGCAACCGACGGCGGTGCACGCAACGCGTATGTCAGAGGCTATTCCGTCGCAGCAAAAACCGGTACCTCTCAAAAGCGCGACAAGATCGACGAAGAACTCGGCGATATTTACCGCGTCGGTTCCTGCGTCGCATTCGCCCCGGCAGAAGACCCCAAGGTTGCCATTCTGATCATGGTGGATGAGCCGATGGGGTCGAGCGTGTTCGGTTCTATGGTCGCAGCACCCTACGTTGCGCAGACGATGGGCGAGGTGCTGCCATATCTGAACATCACGCCGAGTTATTCCGAAGAGGAAATGAACGAATTGCAGATCACCATCCCGGATTATACGGGAATGAATGCGCAACAGGCAAAAGCAGAAGCTGAAAAACTGGGACTGGAGTGCCAGATCTTCGGCGAGGGCGACACCGTGGCACAGC
This sequence comes from Eubacteriales bacterium, assembly GCA_048527645.1. Classification (GTDB taxonomy): domain Bacteria; phylum Bacillota; class Clostridia; order Oscillospirales; family CAG-272; genus HGM12669. The sequence continues at coordinate 4,819 of DBGFNI010000083.1, forward strand.
AAATTCCGAAGTATTCCTCAAAGGTTACCAAAGCCAACGGCAAAATCTATTTGTATTGCGGCGACGAAAAGCCTCAGACCTATACCGTCGTCCCGAATCTTGCCGGTCAGACGCTGCAGCAATGCATTTACTGGACCAGCGCACGGGGACTGAATCTGAACATCACCGGCCCCGGCTCCAACAATCCGAACGCCGCCGCGCACTGCATCCGACAGTCTCTCGACCCGGAAAGCCAGGTGCTCTACGGCACTTCCCTTACGATATACTGTGTCTATGACAGTGCCGCAGCCTCCGCAGACGGCGGCTGATTAACCGCTGCCGGAACAAAAGCCCGCCACGGGCAAGGACGTATAAAACAATCCACCGTATTTATTTGTTTCGGGAGGTACTTTTATGCGTTCCCCATCCCTATTTTCTCTTTTGTCCCGCATGCCGCTCTCCAATTTGCGTTCCATGCCCATTCCCCAGCTTTGCCCAACGGCGATCGTCACGGATGCCGCGCAAATGGTGCCGGGTGCCGTGTTTGTCTGCATCAGCGGCAGCTCCGGCGACTCCCATACACAGATTTCTGCCGCCTGTAAGGCGGGGGCGTGTGCCGTCATATTGGAAAATGACGCCTACTGCGCCGCCTGCGGAACAACACCCCACGTCCTGGTGCAGGACAGCCGCGAGGCTTTGAGTTACATGCTGTTTGCGCAATATGGCAACCCCTGCGACTCCCTATGTGTCATCGGCATCACAGGCACCAACGGCAAAACCTCCGTGGCGTTTTATCTGACACAGCTTTTGCGCCGATGCGGGATCAAATGCGCGCTCTTTTCCACAGTGTACTGTGATATCGACGGCGTCATCACGCCGGCAACACACACCACGCCTCCGCCCGATGCGCTTGCATCGCAGTTTGCCGCCTGTCAGCGGGCAGGCGTTACCCATGTCGTGATGGAGGTTTCCTCTCATGCGCTGGATCAAAAGAGAACGGCGGCGATTCCCTTTCATCTCGGCATATTCACCAACCTCACAGAGGATCATCTGGATTATCACGGTGGAATGGACGCCTATTTCAAAGCGAAATCACGTTTGTTTGCGCAATGTGAAATCGGGCTGTTCAATGCGGACGATCCGCACAGCCTGCGCCTGATCCAAACACCCGGCTGCTGCCAAAAGCAATATTTTTATTCTGTCGCGTCAGCGCAAGCGGATTTTTACGCCTCTGTCTCCGACCGCGAGCGAATGGAATATGAGCTGCATACCCCGTCGGGCAACACCGTCCGCGTCATTATGCCCACCATCGGCACCTTCACGCAATACAACACGCTTGCGGCGTTTTCCGCCGCCTCACTGCTCGGTCTCTCCGAGGATCGCCTTGCCCCCGCGGCAGCAGCGCTGCACGCACCGGCGGGTCGGATGGAGCAGATCAAATGTGCGCTGCCCTTCCCTGTATATATCGACTATGCACACACGCCGGACGCTTTGGAAAAAGCGCTGCGCGCACTGCATGAGGCATATCCCGGCACGCCCCTTCATCTGCTGTTCGGCTGCGGCGGCAACCGCGAAAAGGAAAAGCGCCCGCAAATGGGAAAGATCGCTTCGACACTTGCCGATTATACTGTCATCACCTCCGATAACAGCCGCAGCGAATCCCCCGGCGCCATCATCTCGGATATTCTGACCGGCTTTGACCGATCAGCGCCCCACCGCATCATTCTTGACCGCGGCACGGCAATCCGACACATTCTCTCCTGCGCAAGCGCCCCCTGCGTCATTCTGCTCGCAGGGAAAGGGCACGAGGATTATGAAATCGACCGAACCGGCCGCCACCCCTTTTCCGAAAAGGAACAGATCGCGGCCTTTACACAATACAGATCGGACGTCATGCGGCGCACCCGCTAACCGCCCGTAAAACACCGGAAAACTACAAAAAAGAAAGAGGAAACCGCATCACCATGCATACCGCTATGCCTGCCTTTGACCATATCACATTTCATGCACAGGAACTGACAGAAATCGTCAGCGGAATGCTGTTCCGCTCATCCGACCGGCCGATCAGCGGCCTGTGTACGGATTCCCGCACGGTTCAGCCGGACAATATGTTCATCGCCCTGCGCGGCGAAAACATGGACGGACATAAATTCATTGACAACGCCGTGGAAAACGGCTGCAGCTGCGTCATCACCGAGCAAGTTTTGCTTCCTGCCGGCGATGTCTCAGTCATCGTCGTCAAAAACACGCTGTATGCGCTGGGCGCAATCGCCGCCTGGTACCGTCAGCAAATGCAGACAAAAGTCGTCGCTGTCACCGGCAGCGTCGGAAAAACCACTACAAAACAGTATGTATGGTCTGTCCTGCGGCAACGCTATCAAACCCTGAAAACCGAGGGCAATTATAATAATGAGATCGGCGTGCCGCTCACGCTGCTCGGCCTGACCGAAAAAACCGAGCTTTCCGTTTTAGAAATGGGAATGAATCATAAAGGCGAAATGTCTCGCCTCTCCGCGATTGCCCGCCCGGATATCGCGATGATTACCAACATCGGCACCTCCCACATCGAAAATCTCGGCAGCCGAAACGGCATCTGCGACGCAAAGCTGGAAATCACCGACGGCATGCCCCTCGGTGCACCCCTGATTCTCAACGCCGACGAGGAGCTGCTCATGGCAAAAGCACATGAGATCAAAGCCCGCGGCGTCGTTCCTGTCACGGTTTCCAAGGAGGATCCGATTTCCGACTATTTCATTTCCGATATTTCCGTCACCTCCTCAGGCGGAGCCTTTTCGCTGACCCGAGCAAAGGACGGCACGGTCTACCGTGATATACAGATTGCACAGCCCGGCGAACACAATATTCTCAACGCCGCCATGGCGTGGGTGGTCGGCGAGTTGTGTCACATGACCCCGGAAGAAATCCGCCGCGGCCTGCTCTCCTTTGAAAACACCGGCATGCGGCAAAACATCTATGAGCTTTCCGGCTACTGTATCATTGAGGACTGCTACAACGCCTCCCCGGAATCCATGGAGGCGTCTCTGAAGGTTCTGCATGCCGTAGCGGCAGAGCGCGGCGCCAGAGCCGTTGCGGTTCTGGGTGATATGCTGGAGCTGGGCTCCTTCACCCGCTCTCTGCACGAACGGGTCGGAAAAGCGGTCACAGAAAACGATGTGCAGCTGCTTCTCACCTTTGGCAGGCTCGGTACACACATCGCGCAGGGGAGCCTGCACTACGGGCTGCGCCCCGAACAGGTGTATGAAAACGCCGATTTGACCGAACCGCAGGCAACAGCGCAGACGCTGCTTTCTCTGTGCCGTCCGGGCGACGTCATTTTGTTCAAGGCAAGCCGTGCGGTCCGCATGGAGCGCGTCATTGAGGCTTTTCGCGATTTGGTGTGCATTTCGCCAACCCAATCTGTATGATGTGATAAATTTCAGGAGTTAAATTTGCCATGCAGTTGAAAATTCTCTTGCCGATCATCGGGATCGCCTCATTTTTGCTGACTGTGGTGTTTTCCCGTATCGCCATTCCGAAGCTGCGTTCCATGAAAATGGGACAGAAAATTTTGGATATCGGTCCGCGATGGCACAAGAATAAGGAGGGGACGCCCACCATGGGCGGCGTCGTATTTCTGCTTGCCGCAATCCTTGTGGCAGGAGGCGTATCGGCTTATCTTCTCCTTTGCGAAAGCGCTTCCCTTTCCGCGCTGCTTCCTTTTTGGGCGCTCATTCTGTTCGCGGTCGTATCCGGCCTGATCGGTATGATCGACGACTCGGTGAAAATCACAAAAAAGCGAAACGAGGGGCTCACCCCGCTGCAAAAGTCTTTTCTGCAAACGCTTTCCGCGGCGGCATTTCTGCTTGTTCTGCGTTTGCTCGGCGAGATCAACACCGTTTTGTATGTTCCCTTTTTCCACTGGTCCATCGATCTGGGCGTATTTTACTACATCCTTGCCATGTTTATGATCGTAGGCATGGTCAACAGCGTAAACCTGACTGACGGAATCGACGGGTTGGCATCCGGTGAAATGCTGGTTGTTTCACTCTTTCTCGCCGGTATGTCCGCCACGCAGGGACTTGTGCTTCCCGGCGCTGCCGCGGCGATGGGCGCAGGGCTTGCCGCAGGCTTTCTGGTTTACAATTTTTATCCGGCAAGAGTGTTTATGGGAGACACCGGCTCACTGTTTTTCGGCGGACTGCTGATCGGGTGCGGCTTTTTGCTGGGCAACCCGCTTTTGGTGTTTGTTTGCGGCATTATGTTTGTTGTGGAGACCGCCTCTGTCATCCTGCAAACCATGTATTTCAAAATCACGCGCAGGCTGAGTGGCACCGGAAAACGTATTTTCAAAATGAGTCCCATTCACCATCACTTTGAAATGTGCGGCTGGAGCGAAGTAAAAATCGTCACGGTATTTTGTCTGATCAACCTGATTTTTTCCGCCGCATCATTCTTATTGGAATATATTCTTTGATGAAATTCCGTATTTTCATATTCCGTTTGGCATGCTGAAGCAAGTAAAACAGGAGGAAGTGTCATGGCAGAACATACAGGCAGCGAAGTCGATCGCGCGCTGCGCACCAAAATCATCGCGCCCGATCAGCTGAATATGCGTGAAGACGCACCGCAAAAGACCCTGGTCCGCTTGCGCGGCGGAGTTGACCGTCCGTTTTTGATCCTGGTGATTCTCCTGGTGTGCCTGGGATCTGTCATGGTCTTCTCCTCCGGCTACGTCGATGCAAAAACCGAAACAGGAGACAGCCTGTATTATGTAAAATTGCAGTTGCGCTGGGCCATCATCGGTTTTGCCGTGATGATATTCGCCATGCATTTTGATTACCGCCGTTTTCAGCTGCTGACCGTGCCGGCGTTTATTATTTCACTGGTTCTGTTAAGTCTTGTTCCCTTCATCGGGACCGTGCGAAACGGTGCGAAGCGCTGGATTATGATCGGGTCACTCAGTATCCAGCCCTCCGAAATCGTAAAATTGGCGCTGGTCATGGTGCTTGCCCTGTATATCTCCGTCAACTCCAAACGAATGCGCAAATTCCGTTACGGTATTTTGATTCCGTACAGTATCATTTTGCTGGTTTGCTTCATCACCGCGATCGAAAAGCATCTGTCCGCCACCATTATCATTTTCATGATCGGAACGCTGATGGTCTTTATCGGCGGCGGCTCCGCCAAAATTCTCGGCTCCTTTGCCGGCGCGGCGGCCGGCTTTGTCGGGATTGCCGTTTTGTTGTTTGACTATGTCAAGCTGCGTGTGCAGTATTGGCTTCATCCCGAAAACGACCCCTCCAATTCCGGCTATCAGCTGCTGCAAAGCTTCTATGCCATCGGCTCCGGTGGAATATTAGGCGTCGGTCTGGGCAACAGCCGTCAAAAGTTTTTGTATCTGCCCGAATCACAGAATGATTTTATTTTTGCCATTGTCTGTGAGGAACTCGGTTTAATCGGTGCACTGGTGGTGTTGGGTTTGTTTGTCGCGTTGGTATGGCGGGGCATTCTCATCGCAATGCGCGCGCCGGATACTTACTCCTGTCTGCTGGTCATGGGCATTATCGCCCAGGTTGCGCTGCAAACAGTGATGAACATCGCCGTTGTGACCGGCGTCATGCCCGTGACCGGCGTTTCCCTGCCTTTCTTCAGCTACGGAGGCTCTTCTCTTGTCATGCTGATGGGCGAAATGGGCATGATATTGGCCGTCTCACGGTATTCCTATCAAACCAAAAAGTAATTTGTCGGAGTATGCACCCATGAAAGTTCTGATGACCGGCGGAGGCACGGGAGGTCACGTGTATCCCGCGCTTGCCATTGCCGATACCATATGCGAAAAAGAGCCTGACAGCAACATTGCCTTTGTCGGCACCTCACACGGCATCGAAAACAAGCTGGTTCCCGCGGCGGGTTATCCGCTGCACCATGTGGAAATTCAGGGGATTCGCCGCTCCTTTTCTCTTTCCAATTTGAAAACGGCGTGGTTGGTCTTCACCTCTGTTTTCAAAGCAAAGAAGCTTCTTCGCACCTTTCAGCCGGATCTGGTGGTCGGAACGGGCGGATATGTGTCCTGGCCGGTTGTAAAGGCAGCGTCGCAAATGGGCATCCCCACCGCCCTGCACGAGTCTAACGCCATTCCCGGTGTTGCCGTCAAGGTGCTGCAAGACGATGTGGATCTTCTGTTTGTCTGCTTTGAGCAAAGCCGCACGCTGCTGCACCACCCGCAAAAAGCAATCACAGTGGGCAATCCGATGCGGATGCAGCCGAATAAAATTTCATATCAGGCAGCACGCGAAGCCCTCGGCATTGCACACAAATACCGCCGCTTTATTCTATCTTTGGGCGGCAGCATGGGCGCCGAGCAGATCAATTTCTGCATGCTGGATCTGATGGAAAAGCATATCGCCGCCCATCCCGAAATTCTGCATGTCCACGCGTCCGGTTCTTTGGAATATGAGGCAACCAAAGCGCTTTTTGCGCAAAAGGGTCTTGACCGGTACGAAAACCTGAAATTGGTGGAATACATTTATGATATGCCGACGCAGATGGCGGCAGCCGATATTGTCATCAATCGGTCTGGCTCCATGACCCTGTCAGAGCTTGCGCTGCTGCACAAGCCCTGTATTCTGATCCCCTCGCCGAATGTCACAAATAACCACCAATATAAAAATGCAAAGGTGCTGGCCGATCGCGGCGGCGCCGTTCTGATCGAAGAAAAAGATCTGCAAGCGGACAGCCTGTGGAATTGCATTCAGGATTTGTTTGCCAATCCCATGCGTCTTGCACAAATGGCAGACGCCATGGGCACACTGGCTGTGCCGGACTCCAACGAACGCATCTATCGGGCACTTCGCGCCCTGGTCGATCAGAAGAAAGCAAACAAAAACGCAAATCCATAATCGGCAATTATAAAATATGATAAAATCTACCGCAAACAGGAAAGGAGGTACGCCCGAT
>DBGFNI010000084.1:0-10644 GCA_048527645.1 Eubacteriales bacterium
TGAGGCAGAACTTGTCCACATGAATAAAGTGTTGGATATGCTGAAATTCAAGTGCTGGTACTATGAGCAGGCAACGCGGTATGGCAGTGAAGATCAGGTACAGAGCATGATTCCGAACGGATTGCCGGGGGATGTGCGAAGAGCATATGAAAATGCACACCATGATTAAAAACATATCATGAAAAGATGCACACCCCTCTGAACCTTTACACGAAAGGTCGGTAGGGTGTGCAGTCCGTATCAAAATTGGTCTTTACTTTCAGAAAAAGAAAAGACACGGTTTTTAATCGTGTCTTTTTTTTAGTTATATTCGCCTTCGGCGAGTGCTATTGCTTCGCAGTGATATTCGGCTGACGCCGAGTGATATTGCCCTTTTGGCAGTTAATGGGCGAATATAATATCACTGAACCCGTTAGTTTCAATATCAATTCCACCCTACACCTACACCGCCAAAACGCAATAAAAATAAGCTGTGAAATTCATGGCTCTTTTGTTTCTTCTATTCGTGCGATGTGTTGTTTAAGTATAAGATTTATATATTGAGACAGAGATCGTTCGTCTTTTCTGCTTCATTTTTCAATTTTGATAAAATATCGTTGTCGATAGTAATGCTAATCTTTTCTTTTAAGGGTTTCAATCTTATCACCTCTTGTAAAAATTATAAGATAAAATACCGAAAAATATTGACAAGTAGTATAAAATAGTATAAAACAGAAAGGAGTACTATTATGACGGTTATTGTAAGATGTCCCAAATGCGGTAGTACTAAGGTGCAATTATCGAATGAATCTAGTAAGCATGGTTGTTTGTATATGGTTTTGTTTGGTTGGCTGTACTTTATGTGGATAATGTTTAAATGGGTGATTGGTATGATGGTTTTCATCTGCTATGATTGTTGGATGGCAATAGTACATAAAGCAACAGGAAAGGGTCATGTTTGGCAAGCAAAGAGATGGTTCTCTAATAGAAGAAGGATTTATTACTGCCACGATTGTGGTAATAATTTTAGAGCGTAAAGACTATTCCGGTTTTCACACAGTTCTTTTTTGAACAATTGAGCCACGAAAAACCCTCTTTTGTCTACCAAGACAAGAGAGGGATTTCCTTCGTTTATGGGGAAAAATAGCTCGAAATACAGTAAAAACAACGCAAAACAGGGGTTGTAATGGTTGATGAGGCCGTGCCATTCCCAGTTTTTTTGCATTTCGGACGCAGAAAAAGCACAGTACTTTTGGTTGCTCTTTGCCTAAATGAAGGGTAATGCAGCCGATGTAGAATAAGGATTTGAACCAAATAATCTTGTCATTACAAAAAGAGCAATGAAAAAGTGCTGGTTTCCCATTGTAACACCTACAAGTTAGGTTCTTAATTAAAATCAAGTTAGATCTTGAAAAAGAAGGAAAAATGTGTATAATATAATAGGTGCTTATAAAATTGAAACAAAAAAGAGGTTTTTTATGGATTCGAAAAAAACTATAAAACAATTTGTCGGGCCGAATCTTGTGCCGCATATTATTTTATTGCTGATTCCTATAATTGGTTGGTTCTTCGGACTTGTTTTGCTGTTTTTTACTACAATTCCTGGAATTATCAGGGTCAATAAAGGTATTGCGAAGCTGGAAGCAGCCGGAAAACTGGAGCAGGCAGCTGCTGAGATTAAGTCTGCAACTGCCAAACGATTTGTAAACGGGAAGATTATTCTCACAGACAACTATATTTTCTGTAAAAACAACGGATTTATATTTACATACGACGAGGTGCAGTGGGCATATCGACACAGATATACCCAAACAGTACTTTTTATTCCCATCAAGGTCACGGATTCTCTTTATCTTGCAACTGCAACACTCAAGCCCAGAGGAGTTGTTTCTATGGGAAAGGACAAACTGGACGAAATCAAAAACGCAATTGTGGAAATCTACCGACACAATAATAAGTGCCTTATCGGATATACAAAGGAAAATATAGCCGAATATAAAGCATCATCTGCAAGATAATTTGTTTGAGTGAAAAACTGATTGTGAAAACTCCGTATACGGTATCCGAAGTTGAGATTGACATACTACTTTTGCTAACCTTTACCTCGTTTCTGCTCCGTTAGGTTGCTCTTTGGCAGTCGAGTGTTCATAACCGTTTGCGTTATGAACACTCGGTTTTTTATGTATCTGATTATTCGAATAAAGCCAAATGTGCTTTTGATTTTCTCATACTGGAAGAGCTCTGTGAGTAGACAGAGCCCTTCCCGATTGTGTTTTTTCCATATTTGCGCTCGTTTATGCCGATCCATTAGCCGGTGTATCTTCCTTTGTCAAAAGCCGATACACCTATGCTTGTTCATGTTCGCCGCGCCACCCGTTGCAGCCGTAAAAACTCCGAAAATCGCCCAGAAGCACTTTACTTTCCGCAGAATATTTGCTACAATAAATACAACCCACGAGCGAAATACATAAACAGAAGAGGTCACCATGCATTTCAACATTGATTGGGCACAATCGCTGGTCAGCATCTGCGAAGGACTGATCGTTGCGCTGATCACATCCGGCATCGCCATACTTTTTACAAAAAAATATTTTAAGCAAATCTTATTTGCCAACAAAATGAAAAAGTACGGTTTTTCTACATCGGTCACAACCAATGATATCTCCTCCCGCGAATACAAAATGATGTTTGAAAAAGCAAGCAGCATACGGATCATGTATGTCTCCGCAAACGGTTTTTTCAAAAATCCGCAGCACATCCGGCAAATCGAACAGGCACTCGCGCGGGGCGCAAATATAAAAATTCTGTTGGCAAGAAAGGACAATATTTTTCTCAAAGACATTGTCAATCTGGAAGTCGATTCCGCAAACCGCAGCCCGGAAAGCAGCATCGACGAAGAAACCGACCGCGTGCACGAAATATTGAGCAAAATACAGGAAAAGTCGTTCGGCGCCAATTTGGAGGTTCGGTATTATTCGTCAGAATACCGGCTGCCCATGACCATCGCAGAATTCCCCGGCAAAAAATCAGACTATGCCCTGTCATGGCTGAACATCACGCTGCCGCCGTATAAATCCGGAAAGAAATTCTTGCTGCGCGGACGCGAGGAATTCGACTATGATGACGCAGACGACGGCAACCTCGTCCTGATGATGATCAAACATTTTGATTCCGTCTGGGAACACAGCAAATGCTGGGAAGACACCGCTCCGGTGTACTGGCAGAACAAATATGAAGCCGCCATGCAAAACATGCGCCCTGCCGCCGACTGTCACCGCATCCTGATTCAGGCGTCTGCACAGCATCCCTTAAAGGAGGGACGGTACCCCGCCTCGGAATTTGAAAAACGTCTCCGGCGCGCCGCCGCACTTTATGCGCAATCCATCGGGGAGGGGAAGGAAGTCAAGATCTATGTTCCGGGCAGCCGCCACAAGACGGAAACGCAGGAGGATCAGGTTTCCTTAAGTCAGGCGGGAAAAACATTTTTAACGCAGCTCGGCGTCCCCGCATGCGATATTTTCGGCGACGAAATGAACGAGCAGTACAAAAAAGAGTCCGGCGTGTACAATTCAGCGGATGAATGCTTCGTCAGCGCTGAAATCTACAAAAACGGGAACTTCGACAAACTCTACTGCGTCTGTTCCCCGCTCCAGGCACTGAAGGATACGCTGTATTTCCTCGAAAACGGCATTGCGCCGGAAATACTGACCGTTTCCGATACCAAACAGTTCCATAACCCTTATGTGGAATCCGCCGAGATTCTGCCGGACATCCTGCACTATGACCATTCCTGGCAGGGCGAAAACTCGTTATACGGAAAGAAAAGCCGCAAAGAACGCCGACCGTGATCGTGCGGCAACCCGCCCGCGCTCGATACCAAGCTTTTGGACCCCCATCTCCCCGCTCAATCCCGCCGCAAAGACTGGGATGTTTCCGTGCTCGCTGCACCTTTTAATCCATTTCAATTGTACCATAGATTCGTCTGTCCCGCAATGACTATGCGCGACGCCGCGTTTCATCTGTGCACACACTTCATTCTTATTTCGTTCATATTTCCGTTTTATATCCATTCCGCCACCGCTTCTTCATACAAAACAGAAAGCAGGAAAGCCAAACATTCGGCTTTCCTGCTTTTCTTTCTGATCCGTTTTCCGTCAAACCGCGTCGTGCAGATACGCGCTCACGCATCAAACGCCTTAACGGCAAGATAAGTTTGGTATACATCCAGCTTGGAGACGACCTCCCACGGCGCATGCATCGACAGCACCGCCACACCCGCGTCAATGGTGTCAATGTTATGGTTGGCAATGTATTTTGCCACGGTTCCGCCGCCGCCCGCTTCGACCTTTCCAAGTTCCCCGGTCTGCCACAGCACATGATGCTCGGCGAAAAGGCTGCGGATTTTTCCGAAATATTCCGCAGTCGCATCCGATGTGGAATACTTACCCGCCCCACCGGTGTATTTTGTGATCACAATACCCTGATTGATATACGGCACATTCCGGGTATCGTATACATCCGCATAGGTCGGATCGAACGCCGCGTTCACATCTGCAGACAGACAGATGGAATTTGCTTTCATCGCCGCCTGATTGGCGCCGGTCGTGCTTGCCATATCACAAAGAATGTCCAGAAGCAAATCGCACTGCATGCCGCTGACGCCGTCGGAGCCCGTCTCCTCCTTGTCTGCCAGAATGGCGTAAACCGTGCGGTCAGGATGCTCCGCCTCCAATATGCCGCGCAGCATGGGATACGCACATACTCGGTCATCATGACCGTATGCGCCGATCAGACTGCGGTCCAGCCCCACCTCGCGTGCCTTAAATGCCGGAACCAGGCAAAGCTCCCCGGTGATAAAGTCCTCTTCCACCACGCCGTACCGCTCGTTGAGCAGCCGGAGGAGATTGAGCTTCACCCGCTCGCTGACCGTGTCGTCCTCCTCATAGGGCACAGAGCCGAACAGCACATTCAGATTTTCGCCGGGAATTGCGGAGGACATCGGCTGTTCTCCCTGTTTTTTCCCCAGATGCGGCAGCAGATCGGTGATGTAAAACACCGGGTCATCCTCTGCCTCGCCGATGCTGACATGCACCGTCTCGCCGTTTTGCTTGACCAAGGTGCCGTGCAGCGAAAGCGGAATCGCCGTCCACTGATATTTCTTGATGCCGCCGTAATACCGTGTTTTCAAAAAGCCCATCCCGCTCTCCTCATAAAGCGGATGCGGCTTGAGATCAATGCGCGGCGAATCGACATGCGCCGCACTGATGCGCACACCCTCGTCCAGCGGCTTTTCCCCCATCACCCAGATGTGCAGACTTTTACCGCGGTTGTTGTAGTACAGCTTGTCGCCCGCCTTGACCTGCATCCCGAAGGTGTACGGCACAAAGCCCGCCTTTTGCGCCATTTCAATCGAAACAGCGACCACCTCACGCTCGGTTTTCCCGGCGTTTAAAAACGCCATGTACTCTTTTGCAAATCGGTCTGCCGCCGCCTGCGTCTCACGATCCATCACTTCAAACGCGCGCTTCGGCTCATAATACAGCTGCTCGTGCAGCGCCTGCCCGCAGCTTTTTTCCTCGTTTTCATCATGCTTTGTAATCATACTGTATCCACTCTCCTTTTTGCTATTTCAACGTTTTGTTCCGACTATCTGTATTATGACGCATACAATACACGGTAAGACTCCCGTGCACGACGTACCTTCCTGACATATTTTTGTGTCTCCGCAATGGGCGGCACGCCGTCCCCGCCCCTGGCAAGCCAGCGGTCAACCCGTCCGTGCCCGGCGTTGTACGCCGCTGCCACCGTGTCCCAGTTTCCGTATTTTTCATATAAGAAAGAGAGATATGCCGCACCGATGCGGATGTTCTCTCCCGCATCAGTGGGAACGCTGCCCGCAGCGGGCTCCATAAGGCGCTCTTTCAGCCAGACATAAGTGTCCGGCATCAGCTGCATCAGCCCCACAGCACCCTTCGCCGATACCGCCTGCGTATCAAAATTGCTTTCGGCTTTGATCACGGCATAGATCATCTCCGACGGCACACAAAATTCCCGGCTGGCAGCGTCCACTTCCTCTTGATATTTCTGCGGATAATACCGCCGCAGTATGGCGCCCGGCAAACCGAGCCGCCCCAGCAACAGAATTGCCGCCGCAGCAATCAAAACCGTTTTCCACACCGTTCTCTGCCGCTTGTTCAAGCCGGTTTTGCCTCCTTTGACACGCGCGTTGCGGGTCATGCAATCACGCACGCCCCGCCTGATTCAGTATCGCCCGCGCAGCAGCAGTTAATTCCTCGCGTGATGTGTTTTTTTCATTGCACACCAGCATCTGACAGTGAGAACGGTAAAATGCCTCATCCGGCTGCGCGGCGATTCGGTTCTCCGCACGCACCCGATCCAGCCCGTCCCGCTTCATAATCCGCTCCGCACGGGTCTGCACGCATGCCAGCACCCCTACCGTCAGATCGCACATCCGGTCCATCCCGCTCTCAAACAGCAGCGGAACATCCAGCACACAGAAGCGCTGCCCGGCCAACCGCATTTCTTCCAGCCAACCTGCGGTGCGCTCCTGAATATACTTATGCGTGATTGCATTCAGTTTTTCCTGCTTGCACGCTTTTTGCTCCGCATCCGCCTCACCGAATACCAGATCTGCTAACACCTGCCTCCGTAGCGTACCGTCGCTGTCCAGAATTTGCTCCCCAAATGCCTGCGCCAACTCCCGAAGCGCCGGCTTCCCCGGTTGTACGACTTCCCGCGCAGTCTGATCCGTGTCCAAAACAGCGGCTCCAAGTGCGGCAAGACAGCGGCATAGTTCGCTTTTTCCGCTGCCGCTTCCCCCGGTCACCCCGATGATTTTCATGCCTTTTCCGCGATCACACGCGCCTGCCGCATCTCTCGCACCCCGTCAAGCAGCATTTGAGAGACCTGCTCCCGCGGGACACTTACCTGCTCACCGGTTTTCAGTTCCTTCACCGTAACCTTACCGGATGCGATCTCATCCTCACCCAAAAAGATCACGTAGGGAATATGCAGTTTGTCCGCATAGGTGATTTTCGCCTTGAATTTCTTTTTCTCCGTGTATAGCTGCGTGCGGACTCCCGCGTCACGCAAAGATGTGGCAAGAGAAATCGCCTCCGTCAAATCCTCCGTCATCGGAATGATCATCACATCGGCAGGGCAGGTCACACATGCATCGTTGAGATATCCCTGCTCGGAAAGCACATAGAACAGCCGGGTCAGACCGATGGAAATCCCCACACCGGGCAGCGGCTTGTCTGTGTAAAACTCTGCCAGATTGTCATACCGTCCGCCCGAGCAAATCGACCCGATCTCCGGGTGATCCAGCATCTGTGTCTCATATACCGTCCCGGTGTAATAATCCAGCCCGCGCGCAATCGTCAGATCGACTGTGTAAGCCTCTGCGGGAACGCCGAACTGCTCCAGATATGCGATCACCGTCTTCAGCTCTGCCGCGCCCGCGTCAAAGGTTTCGTTCTGCCCTGCCATACGGTCAAGCATGCCGAGAATCGCCTGCACATCGCCGTTTTCCGAAAGAAAGGCAAGGATGCGCGCAGCAGTCTCTTCTTCCAAAGACAGATCCTGCACCAGCATTTCCTTGATTTTTTCCGCGCCGACCTTGTCCCATTTGTCGATCACCCGCATGACATCGCCGCTTTGCTCCCGCAGACCCAGCATTTCAAAAAAGCCGTTGAGAATTTTCCGGTTGTTCATCCGGATGCAGAAGCGCCGGAGCCCCAGCGCGGTAAAGGTGCGGTAAATCACAGACGGAATTTCCGCCTCGTTGATGATGTCCAACTTTCCGTCGCCGATGATGTCAATGTCCGCCTGATAGAATTCACGGAAACGCCCGCGCTGCGTGCGCTCGCCGCGATACACCTTCCCGATCTGAAACCGGCGGAACGGAAAGGACAGCTCGCCGTAATGCAGCGCAACATATTTTGCCAGCGGCACCGTCAGATCAAAGCGCAGCGCAAGATCGGTGTCCCCCCGCTCAAAGCGGTAAATTTGTTTCTCCGTTTCCCCGCCGCTTTTGGCAAGCAATATTTCCGCCGCCTCGATAACCGGCGTGTCCAGCGGCGTAAAGCCGTAGAGCGAATAGGTGCGCCTCAGCGCGTCCATCATCTGTTCCATCTGCAACTGCTTTTTCGGTAAAAGCTCCATCATACCGGAAAGCGTTCTGGGTTGAATCACAGCCATTTTCATATCTCCTTTGTCATGCTAATCTCTGATATCTGTTCCACACAGAAGCCGGCCGCCTTCATCAGCCGGTTGTACACCGCCAAGCCGATTCCCTCCGTTGTCGGAACCGGCGCGTATATCACATTCACATCCGTTTCATCAAATGTCCGCAGCGCGGCAAACAGCGCGTGCGCCTGGTCGCCCTTCTGCGTCATGCTGCCCAGACACAGCGTGTTCTCCCCCGCAAGCAGGGGCAAATCCTCTGTGTAGCACAATATGCCCACACCGTGCCGTCCCTTCCGTTCTGCCATCGCAGCGCATACCGCGCCGTGCTCCCCCGCCAAAAGAATTACCTGCGCCTTCGGCGCGTAATGCTTATATTTCATGCCGGGTGAGAGCGGCTGAAAGTCGGCTGTCACCGGCTCGGTGACAATCCGGTCGATTCTGACATGCTCCTTGCCCACACATGCGCATAACTGCTCGTACGTCACGCCCCCCGGACGCAGCACGCAAACATCCTCCCCGTCCAGCTTTACAACCGTGGATTCCAATCCGATCTGTGCATCCGGCCCGTCTAAAATAACATCAATGCGCCCGTCCAGATCTTTGATCACATGCCGCGCCTGCGTGGGCGAGGGATGTCCGGAAAGGTTAGCGGACGGCGCCGCGATCGGCACCCCGGCAAGCGCAATCAGCCTGCGCGCAATCGGGTCTGCCGGAATGCGCACCGCCACCGTGTCACCCCCACCGGTCACCTCATCCGGGATGCACGCCTTCTTTTTCAAAATCAATGTCAGCGGCCCGGGAGAAAAAACATCCGTCAGGCGCTCAAACAGCGGCGTCACCTCGCAATATTTCCCGGCATCGCCCGCGTCCGACAGATGGATGATCAGCGGGTTGTCCGAGGGTCGCCCTTTGGCAGCATAGATTTTCTTTGCCGCCAGCGCATCCAGCGCGTTTCCCCCCAGACCGTACACCGTCTCGGTTGGAAACGCAACCAATCCGCCGCGCAGCAGAACCTGCGCCGCATATGACAGTGCTTCCTCGTCCTCCGCCCCACTGACGGGTAATATTTTCGTTTTCATACTCATTTTGTTCCTTATATGTAATTGCTATATCATATATATATCATACAATTGTTGTCCGACAGAAGCCGCACGCATCCGGCTCACGCCTCTTCCCCGTCGCGCAGTGCCTCCTGCGCCGCGTGCTCCTTCAGCGCCGAAATCACACTGTCCATTTCCCCGTTCAGAAAGCTTTCCAGCTGATGTAACGTCAGCCCGATCCGGTGATCGGTCACACGGCTCTGCGGATAATTGTAGGTGCGGATCCGCTCACTGCGATCCCCCGTTCCCACCTGTCCGCGCCGCGTCGCCGAGATTTGCGCCTCCTGCTCTCTTTTCTTGCTGTCATACAGTCTTGCACGAAGCAGCTTTAACGCCTTGTCGCGATTTTTAAACTGGCTCCGCTCCTCCTGACACTCCGCAACGGTTCCCGTCGGGAGATGAATCAGCCGCACCGCACTGTCCGTCTTGTTGATATGCTGACCGCCCGCGCCGGAGCTGCGGTAGGTCTCCATTTTGATGTCCGCGGGATTGATTTCCACCTCAACCTCGCGTACCTGCGGCAGCACCGCCACCGTCGCCGTCGAGGTTTGAATACGCCCCTGGCTCTCCGTAAGCGGCACGCGCTGCACCCGGTGCACACCGCTCTCAAATTTCATGCAGGCATATACATCCGCGCCGGACAGCGTAAAGGAAAGATAGCGATAGCCGCCCAGCTCCGTTTCGTTGGTATCCATCAGCTCCAGCTTCCAGCCCTTTTTGTCCGCGTACATTTTGTACATCCGAAACAGCACTGCACAAAACAGCGCCGCTTCCTCGCCGCCCGCCCCCGCGCGGATTTCAATGATCACATCACGCTCGTCGTCCGGGTCTGACGGTGTCAGCAGCAGCTGAATCTCCTGCTCCATCGCCGCCAACTGTTCGCGCAGCACCCGGCTCTCCTCCCGGGCAATCTGCCGCATTTCGGCGTCTTCATCCTGCGCAAGCTCCTCTGCTTGCTGCAACTGCCGTTCCAGCTGTTGATACGCCCCGTGCTTTTCCGCCAGCGGAGCGAGCTTGTGGTATTCCCGGATACAGTCCCGGTATTTTTCACTGTCTCCCAGCACTTCAGGCGTGCTGAGCTGCTGCTCCAGTGCGGCATAGCGTGCCGCGGCATCCTGTAATGCTTCAATCATCCGTCTTCTCCTTTATCCTGCACAGCCAAATCCGGCAAAATCTTTTTCACCGCGCGCTCAAAGCGCACACGGCTCACAAGCATTTCCCGTCCGCAGCCGCTGCAGCGCGCCTTAACGTCCGCCCCGGCGCGAAGCACAAGGAAAACCGATGCGCCGCAGGGATGCTTTTTTTTCATCTGCACCCGCGTGCCCGCGGCAAGCGGTAAAATCTTTTCCATGTGTGT
>DBGFNI010000085.1:0-14487 GCA_048527645.1 Eubacteriales bacterium
GGAGCAGCTGCTTTCGGAAGAAGATAAGCGGATGCTGAAAAATATTTACGCACCCAAAGAAGTGGTTGTCCCTCCCAGAGACACCTATGTGTTTTCCTCCGTGATGCCGGACGGCGAAATCCGTCTGTACGGCGGCAGTGTGGGGCGCGGCAAGCACCAGGAATACGGGCTGGGCGGCTATCTGTATTCTCGCGACTGCGGTCTTTCCTGGCGGCAGCATGTGGGGACGGAATTCACCGATCAGAACGGTTGCGGTGTGCGCAGTCCGATCAGTGGCAGATATCTGCAATGCCTGGACGATCTGGTGCGGATTTTTGAAGAGGGGCCCGACGGCTTTCAGCTGGTCAAAAGGGTCAAACTCTTTGAAGGGAGAAACAAGGACTACGGCTGTCCCAAGCATCCGGTGTTTTTGGAGAAGAAGCCGGGGAGATGCCTGGCAACCTGGCACCGCGATCTGGAGGACGGAAACTTTGCACCTGTTGTGGTGATGTCCGATGACGACGGGGAAACATGGAAGATCACAGAACTGCCGACCACGACGAATTCGGAGATATTCTATCCGGACAAGGGCTACCGTTGGAGAAACCGCGGCTCAGAGCCCACACTCTGTGAGCTTGCCGACGGCACGCTGTATCTGCTCAGCCGTACCAGCACGGATTTCTTCAACGAATATTTTTCCTACGATCATGGCGAGACCTGGGTGGGGACGGGTGAAAACTCACCCATTCACGGCACGCTTGCCACTCCATTGCTCCTGCGTTTGCACGACGGCAGAACGCTGTTGCTGTGGAACAATACGCGCGTCATGCCGCGCTTTAATCATCACCATCTTTGGCCGCAGTGCCATTACGGCCATTTTGTGGGAGAATTGGAGGATATGTTTACCAACCGTGACGTGGCGAATGCCGCTGTCAGCACGGACGGCAAGCATTGGATCGGACAGCGGGAAATCGCGCTGACCTGCATCCGCAATGACTCCGATTACCGCCGCGCAGGCGGACGGCACAACATTGCCGACAAGAGCGTGCAGCAGTTTGAGGCTTGGGAGCTGCCCTACAACAAGGTATTTGTGGTGATGGGGCAGTCGATTTCCACGCGGCGCGGCGTCATTTTTGATATAAACTGGCTGCTGCAGGATGAGCGCGAGGAAGACTTCTCCGCCGGACTTTCGCATGTTTCCACGCATCAATATGTCAAAAGTATCCGTGGCTCCTGGTTTGGACATAGCAGTGCAAACCGCTTGCCCGGCGCTGTTTTGACTGCCGATCCGGAAAATCCGGAGCGGCAGGTTGCACAGCTGGCACGCTTTCACGCGCCGGACCTTTTTAACGAGAAGGCGGGACTGGTATGGAATTTCCCGGTGAGTGAAAAAGGGGAAATCACGGTGGAACTGAATATTCTGCAAAGCGGTGTTCAGATCTGCCTGTCGGATCACTGGCAGAACCCCTCCGCGCCGGATATGAAAATTGCGGCGGCGACTTGCTTCACACTGGAAAAAGAGGATTTGCCCCACACCGGGTGGAACACGGTGCGCATCCGCTTTGATACGGCGAACAAGCAGGTGAAAATCTATGCAGACAACGGCGCACTGCTGTTTGAGGCACCGATCACGCTTCCGCTGATGAACGGCTTTTCCTATATTCACTTCCAGTCGTTGGCAGAGGCGGAGGACTTGCAGGGGACGCTGCTACGTCGGCTTGCAAAGAAAAACTGTGAGGAATAAATCATGAGCAATCACTGCACGCGGCGATATGCGTTTACCGTCGATCCGTTTTCCAGAGCATTTCTTGAAAACGAGGAAAAATCATTATATGAGCGCATCGGGCTTGGCATGGCGGAGGTCGCGAAGTATACCGACATCCACATCGACGAACCCGTGGTGCTCGCGCACGCCTTTCCGCTTGCCTCCGATTCCGCTGCCTGGTATCAGTTCGGAAACGGGATCATCGCCGTGGAGAGCCGCTTTGACGATAATATCAAAAATCATCCGGAGCTTGCGGCACAGCTGACCGAAATCAAGGAAAAAATGCTGCCCTGGTCCACGTCTGCCAAAATTGACGCGGCGTGTTCCGACGAAGAAAAGCAGGCGGTGGCGGAAATGCTCTGTTGGGGCGGCGGCTGGGGCGGACACGGCAACCCCGATTACGGCGTGATGCTGCATGCCGGAACAGACGGTATGCGCCGCACAATCGAACGGTATCGGTCAGTCCATCCCGAAAGCGACGCGTTTTACCGCGGCTGCCTGTGCGCGCTGGACGCGATTGATATTTTGGGCGAGCGCTTTCTTGTGCTTGCACAAAAGCGCCTTGCGCACTGCACGGATGCGCAGATGCGGGTGCGGTATGAGCGGATGGTGCAGGCGTTTTCCGTCATTCCGAAGCAGCCGGCGTACGATTTTCATTCCGCGGTTCAGTTCTTCTGGATGCTGTTTTCCTTTGACGGGATTGACTCGCCGGGGCGGCTTGACCAATATTTGGGCGATTATTTCGTATCCTCCGATCGGGAAGAGTCATTGGAGATTCTGGATCGGTTGTGGGATGTGTTTCATCAGACGCGCGCGTGGAATCTGACCATCGGCGGCAGCGACGGCGCGGGCAACGACATGTGCAATCCCCTGAGCGAGGCCATTTTGGAAATGACCGGCAAAAAATGCTATCATGCGCCGAATCTGACGCTGCGTGTGCACCAAGGCACCCCTGAACACATATGGACAGCAGCGGCACGCTGCCTGTCACACGGCAGCGGACTGCCGGCGATTTATCATGACGAGGTCGTCTGTGCCGCACTGGAACAGATCGGCATCTCACATGACGATGCACATGAATACTGCCTCAACGGCTGCAATCAGATCGACATCATGGGCAAAAGCCATATGGGGCTGGAGGACGGCGAGGTCAATCTGCTCAAATGCCTGGAAAAGCTGCTTTGGCAGCCCGAAACCGCGCAGCTCTGCTGCTGGGAGGATTTTTACGCGGCGTTTTTGCAAAAAATGCACAGCGTTTGCGATATGGTTTGCAGCATGGCGAACCGCTCACAAGAGATTTATGCGCGCTTTGCGCCGAATCCTTTGCGTTCTCTGTCCTTCCCAGACTGCCTGGAAAAGGGACGCGACTACAAAGCGGGCGGACCGCGGTACGGCCACGGTCAGGTGCTGGCAGAGGGAATTGCGGACACGGCAGACAGCCTGTGGGCGGTGAAGCATCTTGTTTTTGAGACAAAGAAGTATTCGCTTGCGCAGATGATTCAGGGCGTCAAAACAGATTTTGACGGCATGGAGGATTTGCTCGCCGATTGCCTTGCCTGCGATAAGTTCGGCAACGATTTGGATACCGTCGATGCGATAGCCGCCGATTTTATGGACGACTACATGAAATATCTCAAACACAAAAAGACCTTCCGCGGCGGAATCTATACCGGCGGGTGCAGTCCGTATAACCGCGCGGCAGAAAACGGCGCGGCGGTCGGTGCGATGCCCAACGGCAGACGAAAGAATGACAGTATTCTGGCAGACAGCATCGGCGCGGTGCCGGGCAGAGACGCCAACGGGCCCACCGCACTGCTCAATTCATGCGCCAAATACCGCCAGCGTGAGGCTTGCAGCGGCTTTATTCTCAATCTCAAATTTGACAAAAAACTGTTTGCCACGCAAATCGGTCAGCAGGCGTTTATCAATCTGACCAAGACATATTTTTCCCGCGGCGGGCAGATGGTGACGGCGGCAGTCGTGAGCGCGGAGGAATTGCAGGACGCAAAAATTCATCCGGAGAATCACCGCGATCTGATTGTGCGCGTCGGCGGCTACAGCGATTATTTTGTCGATCTCTCGCCCGAATTGCAGGACAATGTGATTGCCAGGACGGTACTGTAAATGAAACAGACAGCGTATTCGCCCGATGCACGCGGCAGGGTTTTTCGGATTCAGCGCTTTTGTTTGCACGACGGTCACGGCATCCGCACAACGGTATTTCTCAGCGGCTGTCCGCTGCGCTGTGCCTGGTGTCACAATCCTGAGGGATGGGAAGGTGCGAACAGCACGGAAATGTCCGTACAAACTGTGATGCAAACGGTTTTGCGCGACGGGGACTATTATCAATTTTCCGGCGGCGGAATGACGCTTTCCGGCGGGGAGCCATCTACGCAGCCTGCTTTTTCTCTTGCGTTGGCACAAGCCGCGCGGGAGGCACAGATCTCTCTCTGTATGGAAACGGCGGGAACGGGAGAGGACGATTTTTACCGGCAGATGGCGCTTTTGGGCTGCACCTTTTTGTATGATCTGAAGCTGATGGATCCGGAGCAGCACCGGCGCTTTTGCGGCGCGGACAATGCGCGCATCCTGCGCCATTTTGCATTGCTTGCCCGGCTCGGTGCTTCGGTTGTTCCGCGCATGCCGCTGATTTGCGGGGTGAACGACACGCCGGACAATGTGCGGGCAACGGCGGCGTTTCTCTTACAAAACGGGTACAAGCAGTTGGAACTGATGCCGTATCACAATACGGCGCGAGAAAAATACGCCCGCTGCGGCATCCGACCCGGCTATGACCGGGAAAACGCTACACCGGAGCAGATTTGTGCGGCACAGGCGCTGTTTGCACGCGCAGGCGTGCAGACAACGGTCAGCGGCGCATAACAACCATAACAACGATTCAAACAAATACGGAACAAGCATATGAAATCAATCGAAACAAAAAACAGATGCCTGCTCTTTGATCTGGACGGCACTCTGACAGACAGTGCGCCGGGTATTTTGCACTCTGTCTGCTTTGCGCTGGAGCGCGCCGGCATTTCGCCGGACACGGTGTGCCTCAACGCCTTTATCGGCCCGCCGCTTTTGGACAGCTTTATGCAGCATGCAGGCATGACACAGGCACAGGCGCAGCGCGCGGTGCAGGACTATCGCGAATGCTTTGTCGGGCAGCAGGCAATGTTTGAAAACAGCGTATACGACGGGATTTTTCCCGCGCTGCAAGCGCTGCGGGATTTGCAAGTGCCGCTTGCCGTGGCAACGGCAAAGCCGGAGCCGTACGCCGTGCAGATCATGGATCGCTTTGGGCTCTCGCCCTACTTTTTGCAGATTCACGGCGCGACGTTGGACGGGACGGTGCACAGCAAGGAGCAGGTGATTGCCAAGGCAATGGATGCGCTGGGAAAAATCGGATATGATTCGTTTCTGATGATTGGCGATAGGGAACAAGACGTGATCGGCGCGCACCGGTGCGGGATTCCCGTCTGCGGCGTGCTGTGGGGCTACGGCGACCGGGAGGAGCTGCTGCGCGCGGGGGCGGATCGGATCATTGAGACGCCGGAACAACTGACCACGCTTTCGAAAGGGGCGCTTGACAGATGACAAAAAGCAGAAAAAAGTCTGAGCTGTGGTATACAAAATGGGCGGAAAAATGGGAGCAGGCGCTTCCGGTCGGAAACGGTCGGCTCGGCGGCATGGACTTCGGCCGTATCTGGGATGATACCTTGCAGCTCAATGAGGAGAGCATCAATTATGACGGCAAGCGGGAACGGATCAATCCCCAAACAAGGGAGTATTTTGAACAGATCCGTCAGCTGACCTTTGACGGAAAGGCGCAGGAGGCAGAGAACCTTGCCGTGTGTGCCTGGTCCGGCACGCCGTACAGCATGAGCGATTATCAGCCGCTGGGCAATCTGTTTTTACGCACGGAAAACCGCTGGGGCGAGGTCACGGAATATTGCCGGTCACTGGATCTGTCGAGCGCGGTGATGCAAACGGAATATACCATGGGAAACGCGCATGACCGGCGGGAGGTGTTTGCCTCGCATCCCGATGATGTGATTGTCTATCGCTGGGAATGTGACACGGAACCCGTTTCGCTGCGCATCCTGCTCCACAGGGATCATTTTTATGCCGAAACAGTGCAGCTGGATGCGCACACTGTGGCGATTACCTTCGTGTCGGGCAAGGAAAAAAATGTTGCAATGATGCGGGTGCTCCCCGACGCGGCGGATTCGTGCTGCGTGATCGGAGAAAGCATTTTGCTGAAGCGGGCGCGTTCTTTCACCGTGCTTTTGACGGGGGCATCGACCTATCGGCAAAGCGATCCGCTGTCTGCCTGCCGGGAGACGCTCGACCGTGCCGGTCGCTATTCCTATGAAGAGCTGCGCGCGCGTCATGTCAAGGACTATCAGTCTCTGTATAACCGCATGAGCCTGACACTTACGCCGGAGGATGAGAAAAACGATATTCCGACCGATCAGCGTTTGGCGGCGCTGCGGGAACAGGTGGAGCAGACGCAGGGCAGCACCAAAACAACGGATTTGCTGCTGACAGAGCAGCTGTTTGCCTATTCGCGCTATCTGACCATCTCCGCCAGTCGAGCCGGCACGCTGCCCATGAATTTGCAGGGCATCTGGTCAGACAAGTATGAGCCGGGCTGGGGCTGCCGGTATACCGTCAATATCAATACGCAAATGAACTACTGGCCGACAGAGGCTTCCAATCTGTCCGAATGTCACACGGTATTGCTGGATCATATGTACCGGATGCTGCCGCGCGGACAGCAGTGCGCAAGAGAAATGTACGGCTGCCGCGGCTTTGTCTGCCATCATAACACGGATGTGTACGGCGACTGCGCGCCGCAGGATATCTGGGTTCCCGGCAGCTATTGGGTGCTGGGGGGCGCATGGCTGTGTTTGCATCTGTGGCAGCACTACCGATATACGCGCGATCGGGAATATCTGCGCCGGGCTTACACCATTCTGCAGCAGTCCTGCCTGTTTTTTGAGGACTTTTTGCAGGAGAACCGGGACGGCTATCTGGTCATTTGTCCCTCTGTTTCACCGGAAAATACCTATTTTGACGAAAAGGGCAATTACGCTTGCTTTGCACCCGGAGTTGCAATGGACACCGAGATTTTGCACGAGCTATTCACTGCGACGGCAGAGGCATGCGAGATTCTCGGCGAGGATGCGGATTTTGCACGCCGCGTGCGGGAAATGGACGCAAGGCTTTTGCCGATCCGCATCGGCAAAAACGGGAACATCGTGGAGTGGGATCAGGACTATCGGGAAGAGGAGTTGGGACACCGGCACATTTCGCATCTGTTCGGCCTGTATCCCGCCAGACAGTTCACGCCGCAGGACGGCGAGCTGTTTGATGCGGCGCGCGTCACGCTGGAACGCCGCTTGTCAAACGGCGGAGCTGGCACCGGGTGGAGCCGCGCATGGGTGATCTGCATGTGGGCGCGTTTGCTCGACGGCGAGCAGGCGCTGGAGAATATTCACTATTTCTTTGCGCGTTCTGTATACGACAACCTGTTCTGTGCGCATCCGCCGTTTCAGATCGACGGGAATTTCGGAATTGCCGCAGGCATGCTGGAAATGCTTTTGCAAACGGATCGGGAAGGAAACATCACGCTGCTGCCGGCACTGCCGCAGGTATGGGCAAAGCAGGGCAGCGTCAGGGGAATCTGTACGGAAAACGGAGATGTGATGGACTTTTCTTGGCGCGACGGCAAAATCGTATCGCAGCGCACCTATGCGCGCACCGTCGGAGCGCAGGACAGCCGCACAGAAGAATAACCGCGGGGAAAACCGGCCTTTCCCAGGAAAAAGAAACGCCGCCGCAAGCATGGAAACATGCTTGCGGCGGCGTATGATTGTACGGCGGAAAAACCGCTGACAAATGCGCTTGCCCCGTTTGCGGGGAGATGTATCGGATGTGCGTGTCTGTCGTTTAGATTTGCGCGGTGGGAATTAAAAGACCGTATTCGTCCTCGTGCCGCTTGTATACGACATTGGTGTTGCCGGTTTTATCGTCAATGAAAACAAAGAAGCTGTGAGAGGTGAGGTTCATTTGCAGAATTGCTTCCTCCGTGCTCATGGGTTTCATCGGGAATTCTTTGACACGGATGCGGAATTCCGGCTCTTCCTCCGGTTGCTCTTCGTCGGCATAGCTGTCAAAGGCGCCGGCGCGCAGTCTGCGCTCCAGCCGCGTTTTGTTTTTCCGGATTTGTCCCTCGATCCGATCCTCCGCGCGGTCCAGTGCACAGCGGTAGGTGGAGTCCTCCACTTCGCTGCGGAAAATCGTGCCTTTGTAGTGAATGGTGATCTCAGCACATTCGCTGCGCTTGGTGTGATAATAGGTCACATTTGCCTCGGCATCATCGCCGAAAAACTTTTCAAATTTTTTCAGCTTCTGTTCTGCCTGCTTACGCATATCGTCGGTTACGCGTGTTTGCTTGCCTGTGATCGTTAATTTCATAGAGAACCACCTTTTCTTGTAGATTGCCGAGTGTCCGCCGAGGGATCTCTCTCGGCACTTTCATTATAACATAGTTTTTGGTGTCTGTATATAGAAATCGGAAAATATTTCCTTATATTTTGTGAAAAAACACTAATATTTTGCGAGTAGGAGGGACAAAAACGAAAAAAATGTGTTCTTTTTCTGAAAAATTCAAAAATCGGTAGACTGGTTCACAATTATGTGATATACTAATCATGATTTTTGACATGATCACTGTTGTTTTCAGCAGATTGCAGGATATCGGAAAAAGAAAGGAACAGGTTTTCGCAGATGAAAAACGGCGCAAAGCTTTCACAGCAGGATGCAGACCTGCAGGCGTTTGAGCAGGCAGTTGCGAGACGAATGGGAAACAGCGCACAGAACACATACAACGGCGCGCGAGTCAGCAAGCGGCGCAAACGCACCCTCAAGCGTGCGTTGATTCCGGCATGCGTGGTTGTTTTTTTGGTGGTATGCTATTTGCTCTTGGCATTCTCTTCGATTCCGCTGTTTGCATACTGCCGCACCATCTGGATCAGCACAGCAATGACAACAGGACGGCATCACTGGCTGGCGACGGCATTCTTCCCCAAGAGCGTGGTGGAAGAGGTGATGCAGGACTTCCGCACGAATTCTGATACGGCGGGAGGCGCCAGCCACCTGACAACGGGCGACGCACCCGCGAAGGACACACCCGCAAGCAAGCAGCCCGCTTCCGGTCAGAACAGCGATCCGCTTAATCAGAAGAATTTGACGGTCGGCGGAAAGGATTATGCGGGCAACACGGTGCTGGTGAATGACATCGAGGAGGGACTGGTCATTTCGGAAATCGTCGGAAACGGTTATCGCGGACAGATTTTGCTGATTGACGATCCTGCACGTGTCTTTTTGGGTACGACGCTGTATAAGGGCGAAACCGGCATGCGGATTTTGGATATGATGGACGCCTACGGCGCGGTTGCCGCGACGAATGCCAGCGGCTTTAACGACGCGGACGGCAACGGCAACGGCGGTGTTTTGGTGGGGCTGTGCCGCTCTGAGGGGGAAGACTGGGGCAATTACATCAGTTCATACGACAGTCTGGTGCTCACAACCGATAACAAGCTGGTTGTCGGAAACATCGGAGACTGGAGCAATTATTCCAACATCCGCGACGGTATTCAGTTTTATCCCGTTCTGATCGCGGACGGCGAGCGGCAGATCGAGGGCGCCGGCTCCTACGGCTTACAGCCGCGAACCGCTATTGCGCAGCGCGAGGACGGCGTGATCGCATTTTTGGTGATCGACGGACGGCAGCCTACTTGGTCGGTGGGATGTACGGTGGGCGACATGGCGGAGATCCTGATGGAATACGGGATGATCAACGCCGCTTGCTGTGACGGTGGCGCAAGCTGCTGCATTGCATACGGCGGCAAGCTGACCACCAAGAACTGCTCGTGGAATCCCGAGGTGGGGCGTATTCTCCCGAACGCATTTATGGTTCGGAGCAAAAAAGACATGTGACAAGCTGTAAAAAAGGGCGCAGTCCGATTACGGACTGCGCCCTTTTGACTTGTTTTTATGAGGGCTGTGTTAGTCTTTGCATCACATATTTTACCGTAGAGGGGGTAAAACCGTATGTATTGATCATAGTGTCAACAGAGCAAAGATAATCCTCGTGGAAATAAGGATGACCGAAGTTGACGAACACCACCGGCGTCTGATACCGCATCCATCCCTCCATCATGTTCCGCGCCATCGGCCCGGTCAGGCGGCAGGAGTTGGTGCCGTAGGACAGTGTGCTGCCAACAGAACAGATGATCTGATCGTATGCGCCGCTGCGCGCCAGATCGCTTAATTGCCAGGGACCCGGATCGTGCAGTTCTTCCACAGAGTCATAGCATTCGCGCAGCGCTTCGGTCAGTGCCGCGGCAGCATTGGCAGGGTAGGTTTCGTCATCGAGCACCACGTGCAGGATTTTTGCCTGCTTGGGGAGGGTGAGCGGGAGCTGACCGTGCCGGTCGCGGACGATGACGCAGGCGCGGTCGGTAATCGCCTCGGAGAGCGCAAGCGCTTTTTCCTTTGTGTAGTCATATGCCGGCCGGAGCGAAGCTGTCTCTTCCCAATACTGGCGTGCAAAGCATAGCATACGGTACGCACGGTTACGCAGCGTCGCAAGAGACAGCTCGCCGCGCTCCATCCACTTTGCCACCTCGCGGACAAATTCCTCATCTGCGTGCACAAAGAGCAGACAGTCGCCGCCGCATTCCAAAAAGCGCGCGCAAGCGCGGTAAAGATTCATACATCCCGCAAAGCCGCCCATGGTCGCGGCGTCGGAAATGATAATACCGTCAAAGCCCAGTTCACCGCGCAAAAGATCGGTCAGCAGTTTTTTCGACAGCGTTGCGGGTGGGGCGTAGCCCAGTTCCTCGTCCAGCGGATCGTATGCAGGCAGAGCAATGTGCCCCGCCATAATCGACTTTGCGCCCTGTTCGATCAGCTCATGGTATGTGCGCCCGAAGCTCTCACGCCACTGCGGCATGTCCAGGGGATTGACCCCGACCGTCAGATGCTGATCGTTGGTGTCATATCCGTCACCCGGAAAGTGCTTGGGCGTGGCAATCACGCCGTTGTCCTGCATGCCGCGCATGTACGCGCCGCCGAAGCGGATATTTGCTTCGGTGCTGTCGCCGGAACAGCGGAAGGAGACGATAGGATTGTTGTGATTGCCGGTGATATCAACGCACGGTGCGAAGGACCAGTGAATGCCGTCCTGCAGCGCTTCCGCCGCGCAGACTGCACCCAGCTCGTACGCCGCCTGCTCGTCGCCCCCGACTGCCAGCGCCTGAAAGGCGGGGAAAGGCGTTGCCTCCCGAAAGGCGCCTGCCGCGCCCGCCTCCATATCGCCTGCGAACAGGGAGGGCGTCGTCCGTCCTTCGTTGATGCTGCGAATGCATTTCGCATGGTTCTCCTGTTCGGAGGTGAAAAGGAAGGATGCAACATAGGTATGTCCCGCGCTTACCGGCTCCTTGGTGTCAACATGCGGGCATACCACGCATTTGAGCAGTTCCTCAACGGGCATGGCTTCTACGGTCTGTAAAAGCTCCGGGTATTCCTTGATGTGAAATTTCATAGACTCTCCGTTCTGCCGCCGCCGGCGGCATCCATTTGCAGTATGTGAGCGATTTTTGACCCTTGGAGACAAAAACCGTGCGGAAATGATCGAAAAAAAGCGGTTCAGCCCAGCAAGAATCCGCCGTCCACGCCCAGAATCTGACCGGTAATGAAGGGATGCTGCGCCAAAAAAAGAACCGCATCCGCAACATCGTCCGGCTGTCCCAGCCGCCCCAGTGGGGTATGCTCTGCAAGCTCCCGGCGCGCCGCGCCGTCAAAGGCGTGCAGCATATCGGTGTCGATCACGCCCGGCGCAACGGCATTGACGCGCACGCCGCTCGGCCCCAGCTCCGCTGCCAGCGCCCGCGTA
The DNA here is from genome assembly GCA_048527645.1 of Eubacteriales bacterium. Classification (GTDB taxonomy): domain Bacteria; phylum Bacillota; class Clostridia; order Oscillospirales; family CAG-272; genus HGM12669. The sequence goes on from DBGFNI010000085.1 coordinate 11,715, forward strand.
AAGCCGATGACAGCCGCCTTTGTCATAGAATAGAGCACCTCGCAGGAGGCGCCGCTTTGCCCCCAGATGGAGGAGACGTTGACGATCGCGCCCTGTCCGCGCTGCACCATGTGATGATACAGCGCGCGGCAGGTGAGAAACATGCCCTTTTGGTTGACGCCGACCAGCCGGTCAAAATCGTCTTCTGTCGCGCGATCCATCGTGTCCCACAGGGCGATGCCCGCGTTGTTGACCAAAACGTCAACTGTTCCAAACCGGTTCAATACCTGATCGGTCATGCTGCGCACCTGGTCTGCGTTTGCAATATCTGCCCCGACGGCAAAGGCCTCCCCGCCGGTTTTTCCAATTTCTTCGCACAGCGCCGCGGCAAGCGACGGGCTGCGGTGATAATGCACCGCGACCCGCCATCCGTCCTTAGCAAAGCGCCGCGCGATTGCCGCGCCGATGCCGCGGGACGCCCCGGTGATCAGCGCGACCTGCTTTGTCGTTTGGCTCATGCTGCTTTCCCGCTGTTAGGCAATCGGCTCAAAATCCTGCACGCCGTGCTTGCACAGCGGACAGATGAAGTCCGCCGGGAGCTCGTCGCCTTCATAGACATACCCGCAGATTTTGCACACATAGCCCTTTTTGCCCTCGGTCTGGGGCTTGGGCTTGACGTTCTCATGATAATACGCGTAGGTCATGGTGGGACGGTCGTTGATGACCCGCGCTTCACTCACCGAGCAGATAAACATGCCGTGTGTTTCCAGATCGACATATTGCTCCACCTCAAGAGACATGACGGCATTGATGTAGTGATCGAGCATGGCAAGGCCGTTGTCTGTGCGCGCGGGGGTACTGCCGGCAAATTTGTCCACGGCGCGTCCGCTCTGGAAACCGTAGGTTTCAAATACGCTGAAGGGGGCGTCGACAGACAGGCAATTCACATTCATTTTTTTCGTTTGCATTATGACGTGATGCGAGTAATTCTTCTTGTTGATGGTGACTGCCACGCGGTTGGGAGCGTCGGAAACCTGCGATACGGTGTTGACGATCAGCCCGTTGTCGCGCTTGCCGTCATTCGATGTGACGACGTACAGACCGTAGCCGATGTTGAAGAGTGCCTTGAAGTTCTTTTTGTCCGCCATATCGGGGCTGCGCGCGATATAGTTGCTGCACAAAACAGATGCAAGCTCCTCAATCTGCTTGGAGTTTTCCTCGGAGAGTGCGCTGCGCACGGTAACCACCGGCTCGGCAAAATTGAGGTTTTTGCAGTCTGCCAGCATCGATTGGATGCCTTTTGCCGCCATGGGTGCCCAGGTGCCGTTTTCAATGATTGCGATGGTGCGGTTCTGATAATTCCGTTCTGCCAGGCGCATGATGAATTCACGGACGGGCGGGAACACGCCGGCGTTGTAGGTGGGGCTGGCCAATACCAGCGTACCGTAACGGAAGGCGTCCTCGACTGCTTCTGCCACATCGTCCCGTGCCAGATCATGCACCGTCACCTGCGGGCAGCCCTTGACACGCAAACTTTCTGCCAGCTGCAGCACCGCCTTTTTGGTGTTGCCGTACATGGAGGCGTAGGCCAGAACAATGCCTTCGCTTTCCGGCTCATAGGAGGACCATGTCTGATACAGCGCGACATACTGCCCGATATTCTCCCGGAGCACCGGGCCGTGCAGCGGGCAGATGGTCTGAATATCCAGTGCAGCGGCCTTTTTCAGCAGTGCCTGCACCTGTGCGCCGTATTTCCCGACGATTCCGAAATAATAGCGGCGCGCCTCGCACGCCCAATCCTCTTCGACATCCAGCGCGCCGAATTTACCGAATGCATCTGCGGAGAAGAGAATCTTATCGGTGCTGTCATAGGTCACCATGACCTCCGGCCAGTGCACCATGGGCGCGAAAACAAAGGTGAACTGATGTGTGCCGGTGGACAGGGTTCCGCCGTCGGAGACCACCACGCAGCGCTCGTCGGATATTGCATTCGCGCCGAAGAACTGCGGGATGAACCGCTTTGTTTTTTCATTGAGCACCAGCTTGGCATCAGGATAGGTTTGCAGAAAAGAGGCAATCCCTGCGGAGTGGTCCGGTTCCATGTGCTGCACGACTAGATAGTCAGGCTTGCGTGCGCCGAGAACGCCGGACAGGTTGTCCAGCCACTGGTTGACAAACTGACCGTCTACGGTGTCAAAGACGGTGCAGCTTTCATCCATCACCACATAGGAGTTGTACGCCATGCCGTTGGGAACGATGTACTGTCCCTCAAACAGATCGGTCTTGTGATCGTTGACCCCGATATAGAAAACGTCCTTACTGATTTGATTCATAATTGATAAAGCCCCTTTCATAAAACAGAATGATTCAAAATGATTGACAAACAGAGAAAAATCTCCTATAATTATAGTGTTCTTTTACAGTATAGCACAGAAAGGGAGAAATTACAATGAAATTTTGGGACGATTTTAAAAAATTTGCATTTAAGGGAAATGTTGTGGACATGGCTGTCGGCGTTATCATCGGCGGCGCATTCGGCAAAATTGTCACCTCTCTTGTCAATGATATTATCATGCCTCCGATCGGCAAGCTAATCGGCGGGGTAAAATTTGACGAGCTCAAGGTGGTTTTGCAGCAGGCAACGGAAGAGACGGAAGCGGTCACCATTAATTACGGAACATTTATTCAGACCGTTCTGGATTTCTTCATCATCGCGCTCTGCATTTTCATTATGGTGTCTGTCATTTCTGCCGCCAACAAGAAGATTCATGCAAAGCAGCTGGCAGAAGAGGAA
>DBGFNI010000086.1:0-6473 GCA_048527645.1 Eubacteriales bacterium
TTCATATGTACCTCCAAAACAGAAAATATACAATGTCACAAATTCCCACCGGGATTTCCGGTGGGAATTTGTGATCATACAACGCGTTTATGCACCGTAAAACGGAGTAAGAATTCTTGTATATGCCTCACCGTTGACATAGATCTGTTTTTCAACAGGCTCCGAGCCCGAAACCGTGACAACTGTCTGATAGACATAACAGCCGTCCGTTTGCTGTCCGGTGAGAATTTTGCCGTCTACAACAACCTTTGCATCTGCGTCCGCATAGACGGAAATGATTTTCTTTGCCGCATTGGAACCGTAGTTTTTCACACTGACCAAGACATCCTCGTCCTGACGCATGATATCCTGTGCCATGATTTCGCGAACGCGCAGCATCAGCGCGGGATTGTCCCGGTCATACTGGCCGCCGGCGATATATTCGTCCGCGTCGTAAACCGCCTCATAATACGTGTTCATCAGATCGTCCGCACTCACGCCGGTCAAGCCCAAACGCGCCAGAATCGCTTGATACTTCTCTTCCAGCATGGTCAGATATTCATAATCCTCAAATCCGTCTCGGATGCTCTCCAGACGGATGGTCGGCACCGGGACGTTTCTGCCGACATACGAATCATTGACAGTACCGGGATAAGCCAGCAAGCCGTCTCCTGCGACATTGTGTCCCCACAGCGTGTAGGGATTATTCCAGATGTCAATAATATAATCAACCTGCGCATTCGTTTTGCCCCACACGCCCCAAAGCGTGGTAGCCCAGTAGATTTCACCCGTCGCGCCGGTATCGCGCTGCATCCAGTGCACCAGGCGTGCTGTCATCAGATCATCCTGAATGTGATAAGTAGGATAAGGCATCGAGGGGGTAACACAGCCGTACCACCACACGGTGGAACCGTTTGCCTGCTTTTCCCGAATCTCCGTTTCAGAAAGCATGCCGACATCGTATTTGTTAAACGGCGTCTTACAGTACCACAGCGGGCACCAGTCCTTGATATAGGGCTCATAGGCGGCACAAGCGGTGGTTACAATAACAGGGAGAGAATATTCATGCCAGTCTTCCTTTCTATCGAAGGAAGTGGCAAACAGCATCTTAATATTCGAAGCATACCGCCTTACACGTTCGTAATTCGCATCATCGGGATTCAACTCGCCGTTTGCCGTGGTTGATGCAATCGGCTCATCCAGATCATACAGATAAGCCTTTTCCAACAGTCCGGCAGCATCAAGGGATTTCAGCAAATTCTGGTTATCCAGCGTGTAAACAGAATAGTTGTTCACGGTCAGCGGAACACGATAACCGTTGACTTCTTCGCGGTCAACATAAGACTTCAAAACCGTCATGAAATCTTCCAGGTTAGAGGATGTCACCGCCCCGTCCTTATAGGGGATATTGGTGGATGTGATCCGGTAATTGAGGAAGAACTCATAGTACATTTTCTTGATGTCTAAGGCTTCGGACGACGATGTACAATTACCGTTCTTATAATAGTATTCTTCCGTATACCAGAGTGCAAACGCAGTGGTGTAAGAATTTTTGGTCGGAATCTCAAAGTCCCAAACCGTAACCTCCATCGGGATATATACCGGCGCGTCAAACTGATCGCAGGTCAGCGTCACCGTCCCGGTATAAACGCCCGCGCTCTGCCCCTTGGCAGCCGTGGCGGTAATCCAGTATCCCTGATTGTTCCCCTGGCTGACGTCACAATAGGTGTTGTCAAGACCGCCGTCCGAGCCGTCAAACATCGGAACCAGAGCATCGGGATACTTCCCTGCGGTCACGGAGCTGCTCGAAGTATACTGAGATTTGATCGACACGTAACGCTGGCGGAAGAGCTCCACCTTTTCCAGCATCTCGCCGTTTTCGTTGACAAGATCGGAAACCGTGCATTTCACATTGGTCAGATCTTCATACGCACGCAGCACAAACTGCATACCCTCCGCCTCGTTTTTCGCCATGGAAGCGGTCAGAATACGGCTTGCGTTGCGGGGCAGCGCAGCCTCTTGCAGCAGCTTCACGGTGTTGGGCAGAATGGAGATCTGCACGCCGCCGGAAGCATCAGCGGTGCAAAGATTGAGATAATCATAAGTACGGTGCAGCAGCGCAGCCGTCTGCGCGCGCGTCATGACCTGATCGGGGCGGAATGTGTGATCTTCAAAGCCGCCGATCAGCTTCACCCGCTTATCGGAAAGCGCCTTGAGCGGCTCCTTCGCCCATTCCGACACACTCTGCGCATCCGCAAAGGTCAGCGAATCGGAAAAAGTCATGCCGTAAAACGGCAACAGCTCCATGGTCATAAAGCGGTACAGCACCTTTGCGACCTGCTCGCGCGAAATCAACTGCTCCGGCGCAAACAGCGTATCGGAAACGCCCTGTGCCACATCGTGCTGATGTGCCCAGCAAACAGCGTCGGTATACCAAGCGCCGTTCGGAACATCCGTAAACACGTTTTCGCCTGTTTGTGTATCAAAACTCATTTTTTGTGCAAAGCGATACAGCACCGTCACGAACATCGCGCGCGTCATGCCGGATTCAGGGCAGAAGGTCGTCGGGGTTGTCCCCAAAAATATCTCCTGTTCCAAAGTCCACTTGATATCGTCATACGCCCAGTGGTCTTTAATATCCGTATACTGCTCTGCCTGCGCCGCAGATGCAGTAAGGCAGCCGAGCAGCATACAGACTGCCATGAGCAGTGCGGTAACGGCGCGCATGCGTACATTTTTTTTCATACAGATTTCCTCCTTAAATAACGCGCTTATCAGCATATATATTGTAACATAACCATGTATTTCCTGTCAATAATTTTCAGGAATTTCAACACAAATTCCCAGTGAGCATCTCTCTGATGCCGCAAGCGTGAAAATGCAGGGTTTCCGCAGCTGAAAGCTGCATAAACAACCCGAAAAACCGTCCGGATCAACGCGTTTTTTTCCGATTCGGCCGAATGCCGAAAAAGGAAGAAAGATAGATGTTGTGATAGCCGATCAGATAAGCTGCTGCGGTCATTGCAATACCCGGGAGCAGAATCAAAAAGCCCGCCGCCGGATTTTTCGGCATAAAGAAGTCCCACCAGCCGATATACATACATCCCCAAAACCGACCGATCACGTATCCCATGCGCATCCAACCGATCTGCGTAAAATGGTACAGCAGATTCAGCAGCGCCAAGACCAATCCCGGAATGTTATACAGCACGCCGATCAGCAGTCCTTTCCACGGCCGGTACGCTTCCCTGCCGCCGTCTACGCGGATACGGTCTGTGCCGCCGACCGTCCACATCATCTGATAGATCAGAAACAGATAAAACAGAATGGTGAATAAGCCACAAAAAAAGCGGGTAAAGCGATTGACCAGCGTAAAAACGGAAATCATAATGCTGAACAGCGCAATCGCCGTGTGGTTCACCAACAGCTTTCCGACACATCCCCCAACGGTGGTGGTAGTATTCTTCATATGCCAATACCTCTAAAATCAGATTCACTGTAATCATTGTACTTTGTGCACTGTGAACAAATCAAGCAAATAGAAAAAATCTGTACAAATCTTCGCAAAATTTACATTTTATCCATGTTTGCGCCGCTCAATTTTATATAATAGAGTTGCGGCGAGGGTCGCGAGGAGGCAAACGATGTCAGACTATAAAATGCCCGATTTGGATCGGTATCCGCCGCTATTGCGGCGGTTCGCACAGTACAAACTGGATATGGACTGCTCCAAAAACACCGTCTCGGATTATCTGATGGATCTGGAACTTTTTTTCCGGTTTCTGTATTTAATCCGTGCCGGCGTAATGGATTTCACCCAAATCGGCAAGACAGATATTCAGTCCCTTGATACCGACTTTGTCGGGAGCGTCACACCTAACGAAATCCGCGCCTTCATTTCTTACGCAAACACGCAGCGCGGCAATCAGGCGCGTGCGCGTGCGCGCAAGCTTTCCAGCATCCGCTCATTTTACCGGTATCTGAATACCAACTATATCACACAGCACAATCCGACGGTCAATATAGAGACGCCGAAACTGCAAAAAACGCTTCCCAAATTTTTGACTTTGGAAGAAAGTATTACCCTTTTACAGACCGTGCAGCAGGATACTGCAAGCAAAACGCGTCAGCGCGACTACGCGATCATCACGCTGTTTCTCAACTGCGGCATGCGTTTGAGCGAGCTGTGCGGCATTGATATGCGGGACGTCGATCCGAAATTTCAGTCTCTGCGCGTTACCGGCAAGGGCAGCAAGGAGCGGCTAATCTATCTCAACGATGCTTGTCGAGATGCCCTGCAGGCATATCTGCGCGTACGGCGCGATGAAGCCGATCAGATCAAGCCCGGGCATCAGAACGCGCTCTTTTTAAGCACCCGCCACCAGCGAATCAGCCAAAAAACCGTGCAATGGATGGTATATAAATACTTGGAGCAGGCCGGCCTTGGAAACCGCAAGCTCTCCACGCATAAACTCCGTCACACTGCCGCTACGCTGATGTATCAAAGCGGCGGCGTGGATGTCAGAGTCCTCAAGGATATTTTGGGACATGAGCAGCTCAACACGACGCAAATATACACCCATGTCAGTGACGCACAGATGAAAAAAGCAATTGATTCCAATCCGCTGGCATCCGTCAAGAGCAAGCAGATGCAAAGGGATGCCCCGCCGGAAAAAAAGGAATAATTTGCCGAAAAGCCGGGAAATCTTGTAACAAACAGGCGCCCGTCACCTCTTTTTCACATTGCGAAAATATAATGAGCATATCGGATCACGAAAGGGGAAAAAGCATGGCACAGACATACAAAATTTTAGTGGTAGACGATGAAGAAAAAATACGCGATCTGATTCGGAAATACGCCGAGTTTGAAGGGTATGCCGTTGATCAGGCAACCGACGGGATGAACGCGGTGGAAAAATGCCGGGAAAACGATTATGACATCATCATCATGGATATCATGATGCCCTTCTTAGACGGCTTTTCCGCCTGTAAGGAAATCAAAAAGACAAAAGACATTCCCATGATCATGCTCTCCGCACGCGGCGAGGAATATGACAAGATTCACGGCTTTGAGGTCGGCGTTGACGATTATGTGGTCAAGCCGTTTTCTCCCAAGGAGCTGATGATGCGCGTCGCAGCGGTCATCAAGCGCAGCAAGGCCGCGACAGCGGCGGCGGAAAAGGAAATTCTGCAATTTGAGGGACTGACCGTTGATTTCACCGGGCGGCTGGTATATGTTGACGGTCAGAAAATCGAAATGACCCCCAAAGAATATGATCTGTTCTTCTATCTGGTCAAAAACAGAGGCATCGCCCTCTCCAGAGAAAAACTTATCTGTGACGTGTGGGGATACGATTTTTACGGCGATGACAGAACGCTGGACACACACATCAAGCTTTTGCGCAAAAGTTTGGGACCGTACAGCAAGTATGTCGTAACCCTGCGCGGCGTGGGATATCGCTTTGAGGCATGACCGTGCGCAACACGCCGGCAATAACCCATTCGGAGAAAAAGCCGCTGTCTCTGAAGTTCAAAATCTTTTTATATTTTCTCATTTTTACCGTCATTATGCTCTGCATACTGTGGCTGACGCAAACCGTACTGCTTGACCGTTTTTATCACGCCATCAAAGTCAAGGAAGTAAAGGCAGCGGCACAAACTTTGCAGACTGCAATTTATTCCCAAAGCGAAAAGCTGGATGAGCAAATCAGCACGCTCTGCACGAACAACCAGATATGCATTGAAATAGACGATGCCTCCTTTGCACCGATTTCCCTTCAGACGGAAAGCATTTGCTATTCCAATGGTGCGCCGGTTGACTGCTGCGTCCACTCTAATCGGATGTTCATGCACAAGCACGCGCAGATGACAAAGGCGCGCAACGAGGGCTCGCCGCAGTTTTGCGAAATGACCGCCGAGGACGCCCCCTGGTCGTTTGCACCGGCAGCAGCGGACAGCGGCGCGTCACTGCTGGAGTATGTCTCCTACACGGAAAGCAAGGAAGGCGACGGGTATTATCTGACGATTGTCTCCAAGGTATCAACCCTCAGCGCAACCGCACAGACACTCCGCTTTCAGCTGCTGCTGGTGACGGGACTGATGCTCCTGATCGCGCTGTTTCTCGCCTGGTTCCTCAGCCGGTTCATTTCACGCCCGATCACCAAAATCACAAACAGCGCCGGAGAATTGGCGCAGGGCAACTACAATGCGGACTTCTCCGGAGAAGGCTATCTGGAAATCGAGCAGTTGGGCAACTCTCTGCAAAACGCCGCCGATCAGTTGGAAAAGGTTGATAAACTCAAGGATGAACTGATTGCCAACATTTCGCACGATCTGCGCACCCCACTGACCATGATAACCGGTTATGCAGAGGTGATGCGCGATATTCCGGGAGAAAACACGCCGGAAAATGTGCAGATCATCATCGACGAGGCGACGCGCCTGACTACACTTGTCAACGCGGTCATGGATCTGTCCAAGGCACGCGCCGGAGC
>DBGFNI010000087.1:0-4932 GCA_048527645.1 Eubacteriales bacterium
AAAAACAGAGTATAATATCAATGAGAAACACATGTTGCGGAACAAATGTTTCCCAACATGCAAAGGCTAACACGGAAGAAATAACAACAGAACGCGAAAGGAGCAGCATCATGCCGCCGAAATGCAAATTTACAAAAGAAGAGATTGTGTCCGCTGCATTGGAAATCACGCGGAGGGAAGGCTTTCAAGCAGTGACGGCCAGAGCGGTCAGTGTTCGGCTCAACGCCTCGACAAAGGTGATTTTCAGTTTATTTGAAAATATGGAGGCATTGCTGGAGGCGGTGATCGGGGCGGCAAATCAAGTGTATCAGGAGACGATTCGCCGGGCAATTGACAGCGGTGAATATCCGCCGTATAAAGCAAGCGGCATGGCATACATCCGATTCGCACAGGAGAACAAAGAACTGTTCAAATTGCTCTTTATGCGCGACCGATCGCAGGAAAATGTACAGGAAAACACAGAGGAAATGAAGCCGTTGGTACAAATCATACAGCAAAATACCGGTTTGCCCGAAGCACAGGCGCAGATGCTGCATCTTGAAATGTGGATTTATGTACACGGCATTGCCACAATGCTTGCCACTTCCTATCTGGAATGGGACTGGAAGCTGATCGACAAAATGCTGACCGACGGCTATGAAGGGATCGCATCCCGACACATCGCAAAGGGGAACGAAAAATGGACGCAATCAAAACAATAAATCTGACCAAACAATACCGCGATACCACAGCGGTCGATCATCTGAATCTGACCGTGCAGCACGGTGAGCTGTTTTCCTTATTGGGGGTGAACGGAGCAGGGAAAACAACAACCATCCGCATGCTGTCCTGTCTGAGCGCGCCGAGCAGCGGTGACGCGGTTTTGCTCGGGCACAGTATCCGCAACCGGCCTGATGCGGTGAAACGTCTGATCGGCGTTTCGCCGCAGGCAACCGCCGTTGCGCCGAATCTGACCGCCGCGGAGAATTTGCAGCTCATCTGCGGGATTCACGGCTTTGACAAGAATAAAACGAAAACAAAAATTCTCGAAATGGCGGAACAGTTTTCACTCAACGAAATTCTCTCCAAAAAAGCATCCCACCTTTCAGGTGGATGGCAGAGGCGTCTGAGCATCGCCATGGCGCTGGTTTCTGAGCCGCAAATTCTGTTTTTAGACGAGCCGACGCTCGGGCTTGACGTTTTAGCGCGAAGCGAATTGTGGGACGTCATCCGCGCGCTGAAGGGAAAAGTTACCATCATTCTGACCACGCACTATATGGAGGAGGCGCAGGCGCTCTCCGATCGGATCGGCGTGATGAAAAGCGGGAAACTGCTGTTTGCGGGCAACGAGCGGGAAATGCTGGAGCAAGCCGGGTGCGAGCAATTTGAAGAAGCCTTTATCCGCATTGTCAAAGGAGGAACCATGTGATGAAACTTGTGACCTTTTCCAATCGCGTTGCAAAAGAAATATTGCGTGATCCGCTCAATTTGGCTTTCGGTCTCGGCTTTCCCGTTGTTTTGTTGGTACTGCTGCATGCGATTGCAAAAAATGTTCCGGACAGTATGACCTTATTTGAAATGCAGAATCTGGCGCCCGGAATCGCCGTTTTCAGTCAGTCATTTCTCACGCTCTTTTCCGCGACGGTGATCGCGAAGGACAGAGGCAGCGCATTGCTGGAACGGCTGTATACCGCGCCCCTATCGCCCGCTCATTTTATTTTGGGATACATGCTGCCGATTCTCCCGATTGCCCTTGCACAAACGGCGGTATGCTATCTGTGCGCCGCGGTGCTCGGGCTGCCGCTGCAAATCCATATTTTGTCCGCGCTCTTGATGATCATTCCGATTTCGCTGTTTTATATCGCACTCGGACTGTTGTGCGGCAGTGTTTTTACCGACAAGCAGGTCGGCGGTATCTGCGGCGCACTGCTGACCAACCTTTCCGCTTGGCTGTCCGGCATATGGTTTGATCTGGAATTGGTCGGCGGCGCATTTCTCAAAATCGCGAATCTGCTTCCGTTTGTTCATGCAGTGGAGATGGAAAGAGCAGCTTTGCAGGGCGCATTTGATGCCGTCACGCCGCATATCGGCTGGGTAATCGGATACACCACAGTCGTACTGATCGCGGCAGTGCTCGCTTTTTTGCATCAAATGAAGAAATAATCGCGCGATTGAACCAATCAAGCAATCAACAAATGGAACATAATCAAAAACGGTTCCCGAACCGGCAAAGCGCCGCCTTGCCGATTCGGGAACCGTAATTGTTTTGTTGGAATGATTTTTGGTGAGGAGCCTTAGCTTTGCTGATCGACGCCGAACAGGAGTCTGTCATAGGTGGGGTAAGACAAATACTCAGTCGGCAAAAGCGCCTCCACCGCGTCTGCCTCTGCGCGCAGCTCGTCCATCACGGGCAAAACGCCGTCGCGATAAATCCGCGCAACCTCATAAACATCCTTTGAGCGGACGACCTCTTCATCCAGCTGTCTCTGCAGCTCGGTGACGCATCTGCTGATCCCGGCATAGGCCGCGTCCAGACGCTGCAGCAGCTCTGTTTGCGCCGTGCAGGTGCTGTTAAGCACCTTTTGCGTATGCAGGATAGCTTTTGCCGTCCGGTCCATATATGCCGCAACAGCCGGCAGAATCTCCTTGCGCGCCATCTCCAGCATGGTTTTTGCTTCGATGGCAATCGTTTTGGAATAGTTTTCCAGGATGATGTCATGGCGGGCTTGCAGCTCGGATTTGGTATAAACGCCGTGACGGGCAAACAGCTCCAAATTATCGCTGCGGAGCAGATGCGGCGTGCAGTCAACCGTGGTCGGATAGTTAGGCAGGCCGCGCATGAATGCTTCCTGCACCCATTCATCAGTATAGCCGTCTCCGTTGAAAATAATGCGTTTATGCTCAGTCACCGCCTGCTTGACAATGCGGTGTACTGCCTCATCAAAGTCCTGCGCCTGCTCCAACTCGTCCGCAAAACGGTCCAGCACATCGGAGACGATGGTGTTGAGCATGATATTCGGGTCGGCAACAGACTGGGAAGCGCCCGGCATGCGGAACTCAAATTTGTTGCCGGTGAAGGCAAAGGGGGAGGTGCGGTTTCTGTCTGTGGTATCGCGGAAAATGCGCGGTAGGGAAGTGACGCCGGCGTCAAGCGTGGAGCGTGATTTGGTCAAGTAATCCACATCGGTCTCAAAGGACTTCAAAACCTCCGTCAATTCATCCCCCAAAAACATGGAGACAATCGCAGGCGGCGCCTCACTGCCGCCCAGACGGTGGTCGTTTCCGGCGCTGGCAACAGAGATGCGCAGCAAATCCGCATGCTCGTCCACCGCGGTCAAAACCGCGCACAAGAACAGCAGAAACTGTAAATTTTCATACGGCGTCGCACCGGGATCCAACAGATTGGTGCCGCGGTCGGTGGACAGAGACCAGTTGTTGTGCTTACCGCTGCCGTTGACGCCGGCAAACGGCTTCTCCTGCAGCAGGCACACAAAGCCGTGCTCGCCGGCGATTTTCTGCATCAGGCTCATCAGCAGCTGATTCTGATCGCATGCCAGATTGACGCGGGAAAAAACGGGCGCCATTTCATGCTGTGCAGGTGCTGCTTCGTTGTGTTCGGTTTTGGAGGGAATTCCAAGCTTCCAGCATGCCTCATCCAGATCTGCCATAAAGGCCTTGACGCGGGGCGAGATCGCGCCGAAATAGTGGTCATCCATCTCCTGTCCCTTCGGCGGCAGCGCACCGAACAGCGTACGATTGCAAAAACGCAGATCGCGTCTTGCCTGATAATCCTCTTTATCCACCAAAAAGTATTCCTGTTCCGCGCCCACCGTCGGAATAACAGCTTTGGTCTGAGTGTCGCCGAAAAGCTTCAGAATCCGCAGCGCAGAATTGTTGATTGCCTGAATGGAACGGAGCAGGGGCGTTTTTTTATCCAGCGCGTCGCTGTTGTGAGAGAAGAAGACGGTGGGAACATATAGTGTATCGTCCTTCACAAATGCCCAGGAGGTCGGATCCCATGCGGTGTATCCGCGCGCCTCAAAGGTGGCACGCAGTCCCCCTGAGGGAAAGGAGGAAGCATCCGGCTCGCCCATAATCAGTTCCTTGCCGGAAAACTCGGAAATGGCGCCGCCTTTTCCGTCCGGGCAGAGAAAACTGTCATGCTTTTCTGCGGTGATGCCGGTCAGCGGCTGAAACCAGTGGCAGTAGTGCGTCGCGCCAAGCTCCAGCGCCCATTCTTTCATGGTGCTTGCCACGACATTTGCCACACTCGGCTCCAGCGGACTGCCATCGCGCGCGCAGTGCTTCATGGCGATATAGATTTCCTTCGGCAGTTTTTCCCGCATCACCTTATCACTGAAGATGTGAGAGCCGAAAGAAGCAGAAAGATTTTCCATGTTGTTTCCTCTCGTGATTCAAAATTCATCCGGCAGCTCCCATTCGGAAACTGTCCGAAATACCTTAAATATTATAGCGAACGAAGATTTTTTTGTCAATAGGAAGCACTTACCGTTTTGCATGATACAGGAAATTTTAACATAATATGATAAAAAGAATTACTCCTGACAAAATGCGACCGTAAGAAAGGCGGAAAACGGTATGAATCTCAGTAATTTACGTGAAAAAGAGGTTGTCAGTCTGTGCGACGGCAGCGTTCTCGGGCATGTATGTGATATTGAAATTGACAGCTGCTGCAAGTGCGTTTGCGCGCTGATTATCTGTCTGCACGAGGGCAGGCTGTTTTCCTTCGGAAAATGCCGCTTTCTCACCATTCCCATCGAAAAAGTCGAGAAGTTCGGGGATGATGTGATTTTAGTAAATATCTCGGTACGGGACGAGGGAAAGCACGGCTTTTGCTGCAAAAAGAAACGATAGGAGACAGCAGGCGGGAAAATGAAAATGTAAACTTTTTGTAAAGAGAGATAATGCGGTTGTAATTGGTAAAAATCTATG
>DBGFNI010000088.1:0-15563 GCA_048527645.1 Eubacteriales bacterium
TTCTTGAAAAAATTTTTTCGGTAACTTTTTCCGTCACGCCGTACCCACATTTCCAAATAATGTCAAACGCGTGGGAAATACCTTGACAGTAAAAAAAGCATATGATATGATTATTATATAAGTAGGAAGGAGAAAACCGTCATGAAGTATGAAAGTGCAAAATTGACTGTTACATTTTTTGATTCCAAAGATATCATCACAGCCTCCGACGACATTCTCAATTCCATGTCCATCGAGGAAGAAACAGAAAACACCGGCAGCAGCTGGGGTGAAATCTGGTAAACACCATGAGAGGTCTAACCTTTCGCAGGGCGCTGATTCTGTTGCTCGCCATTGCAATCTTGTTGAGCACGGCAAGCTGTGCAAAATCGAAAAAGCACCACACCGATTCTGATACCAAAGCCGTCAAGTCCGATTCTGTCGCTGATACGCACAGCGAGAGCACAACGGTTCCCAACGATCCGTCATTTATGGATTTTGACGATCTCATGGCACAGGGGGGCGCCGCGCAGGAGTCAGACGCCGCGCCAAACGAAACCGCAGCGCAAACCCGCCCCGATCAAACGGCGCAAAGTACCTCGTCTGCAAATGCGGCAACCGATGCTCCGGCGTCAAGTGAAGATCCTTCCGCCGGCATGGCAGTTGAAGAAAGGAATACAGAAGCGGGCTTCGGTCCAATTCTGTAATCGCATAAAAAGCAATCAGGAGCTGTAACGCGCTTGCTGCGAAACAACGCGTTACAGCTCCTTTTGACATTAAAAAGACTTCTATCAGTTTTCGCCCCGGCCTGCCCTCTCCTGATGCGGCAGTACGCTGACGTCCCCCGCGGACAGACGCTCACACTCGCCGTTCTCACGCAAAACCAGCAAGGCGCCGTCATCGTCAATCCCGACACACCGCGCAGGATACGGCGGATTTGCCAGCACCGTTATCTCTTTGCCCGTCAGATACGAACGCCTGCGGTATTCCTCTATGAAATGCTCGTTTCCGCGCGGGCTTTTTTCGATCTGTTCCACTGTTTGCGCAATGTTGTTGATCATCGCAGCAGCCAGCTCGTTGCGGCAGGGACGCTCCTCTGCAAATAGCGCGCCCGCACGTGCGGCAATCTCTTCCGGAAAGCCGTCTTTCGGGATCATACAATTCACACCGATGCCGATCACCGCCCAGTCCAGCGTTTCCCCACCGGACAACACTGCGGATTCCGTCAAAATCCCAGCAACTTTTCTACCATTATAATAGATATCGTTAACCCATTTGATCATCATGGGATTCCCGGTAATCGCTTCAAACGCCTGCGCCGACGCCACCGCAGAACCGGTTGTCAGACACAGCGCTTTTCGCACAGAAATACGGGAACGAACCAGTACGGACAGATATATGCCCGTCGCATGCGGAGAAAAAAAGCGTTTTCCCAACCTGCCCTTGCCCGCACTCTGCTCTTCCGCGAGAAGAACCGTCCCGTGCGGCGCGCCCTTCTGCGCCATTTCCTTGAGCAGCAGATTGGTAGATGTGACACTTTCATATGTCTGTACCGTATAGTGCTTTGCCGCGCCGGTCAGTGCTCCCTGAATGTAATCTTTTTGCAATGAATCAATTGTCATGACTTCCGTTTCCCCTCGGCATGCCGCTTGATCGCCGCAAATGTCTCGTCGCTGATCACATGCTCAATGCGGCACGCGTCCTCTGCGGCTGTTTTTTCCTCCACACCGAGACTGATAAAATAGGCAGTCAGCAGGCGGTGACGCTCATATGTCTTTTCTGCAATTTCGGCGCCCAGCGGCGTCAAAGTCAAAAAGCCGTCCGCATCCGCTTCCACATATCCGCCTTTTTTCAAAAGCCCCATCGCACGGGAAACACTGGGCTTGGAATAACCCATGTACTCACAGATGTCAACCGACCGAACCGGCTTTCCCTTTTGGGAAAGAATCAGCAGGCTTTCCAGATACATTTCCCCAGATTCCTGCAAAATCATGTGCCCAACTCCCTTCCAGCATCTGACTGCTGCTATTGTAACACACGCGCCCCCGTTTGTCAAACAGCCACTTCTCCCGCCGCAGAGCCGCACACTTGTAACCCTTCTGTTTCTGCCGCGTCTTTTTCGACATTTTTCAGCCAAATCTATTTACAAATAATCAATTCTGTGTTACAATAACACGAATATACATTTGGAGGTAAAAGCAACATGAAACTGATTTACAATGTTAAGGATAAGCCCAAATTCGGCCAGCTGATCGTATTTGCAATTCAGCAACTGCTGGCAATCATGGCAGCAACGCTGGTGGTACCCACCATCATCGGCCATGACATGGACCCCGCAGCCGCTCTGTTCGGCGCAGGCATCGGTACGCTGGTCTATATTCTGTTCACCAAGCATAAAAGCCCGGTGTTTCTCGGTTCCTCTTTTGCATTTATCGGTTCGATGACCGCAGCCTTCGCAGGCGGCGTTTCCATGGCTTTGGGCTATGCCGGCCTGATCATGGGTGCCGTATTCGCAGGTCTGGTATACGTCATCATCGCCCTGATCGTCAAAGCAGTCGGCTCCGGCTGGGTCAATAAACTGATGCCAGCCGTGGTCATCGGTCCCACCGTTGCAATCATCGGCCTTTCTTTGGCAGGAAATGCAATCGGCGATCTGAATAAAACCAACTATGTCACAAAGCTTGACGCAAACGGTTATCAAGTTGTTGAAACCGCCTCTAATTATACAATCGACGGAGAAAGCGGCGCGTATGATTTTACCACAGCCTCCGGCACCGGCTATCTCGTGCTGGACAAGGACGCAGACCTCACCGCTTCCGTTCCCGCCGATCAGGTTCATTCTGAAATTCAGGCAGTAAAAAATGAGGATGGCTCTTTCGCCCTGCAGGCAAATTACGGCTCTTCCTACGTTGCAATCATCTGCGGCCTGATTACACTTCTGGTCACCATCCTCGCTTCTACCTTCGGAAAGAAAATGGCACGCCTGATCCCGTTCATCATCGGAATCCTGGCGGGATATGCTTCCGCATCCGTCTTTTATATCATCGGCGTTCTCACCAAGAATCCCGCGCTGATGATCATTGACTACTCCCCCATCCAGGCGCTGTTCACCGACGGCAGCGGCAATTTTGCAATTTCGCTTTCCACCTTCTTCAATCTTCCCGACTTTACTTTCTTCCATGCCGCAAAGGGTCTGAGCGAGATCAACGGCGCATATGTCAGCACGGTCGCGTTGGCTTATGTTCCCGTCGCATTTGTTGTGTTCGCTGAACACATCGCCGACCACAAGAATATCTCCTCCATTATTGAAAGCGACCTTTTGGAGGATCCCGGTCTGCACCGTACGCTGCTGGGCGACGGCATCGGTTCCATGTTCGGCGCGCTGTTCGGTGGCTGTCCCAACACCACCTACGGTGAAAGCGTCGGCTGCGTGGCAATCACCCGCAATGCCTCCGTGGTCACGATCATCGCAGCAGCGGTCGGCGCTCTGCTGATCTCCTTCATTTCTCCGTTCGTCGCATTTGTCAACTCCATTCCCTCCTGCGTCATGGGCGGCGTATGTATGGCGCTGTACGGCTTCATCGCCGTCTCCGGTCTGAAGATGCTGCAGAAGGTAAATTTGGGAGAAAACAAAAATCTGTTTGTTGCCAGCGCAATCCTGATCGCCGGAATCGGCGGTCTGACGCTGCATTTCGGACAAATCACCATCACCTCGATCGCATGCGCGTTGATCCTGGGCATCCTGGTGAACCTGATGCTGAAAAACGCGAAGGAAGAAACCGAAGACAAATAGAATTCACATTCGCATCCAAAAGGGGACTGTCATATGACAGTCCCCTTTTTTTACGGTTCTTCATGCCTGCGCGGACAGTCCTCACAGTCCATCACTCTGCGCGCCGCAAATAAAGCCGTCACCACAACGCCGATCTGTCCCCCCACAAAGAACCCAAACAGCCACAATCCCATACGCCCATCTCCTTTTCCATTCGGAAATATATGGATAGTATGTCCGAATCGCAATCAAAATATGCAAAATGCCGCACCGACCGACGAAAGCATCGCCATTTGCGACACTTTCTTGCAAACAAATCGGTTCATTGTAAAATGAAATAGGACATATAGAAAGAGTCATAGCAGATGTGGTATAATTGAAGTAACCACACACCAAAAAACCACGGAGGTCTGCTATGACTCAAGAACAGTATACCACATCACAGCGAAAATTCCAACACCTGACGAGAGAAAAACGTGCACAAATTGAAATATTGCTACGTCAAGGGATGCCGAAAGTGCAAATAGCACGGGCTGTAGGAATATCCCGTTCAACCCTGTACAATGAGCTGAGCCGCGGAAACGTTGAGCAAATAGACACGAATCTGAAGAAGTATCAACGGTATTTTGGGGACGCAGGGCAGCGAGTGTATGAGGAAAACAGGAAAAACAGCCGCCCGCCGATGAAGATCATGGAAGCCTATGACTTCGTGCGCTATGCGGAGAAGCAAATCCTTGAAAACAAGATTTCACCGGACGCGCTCTGCGGAGAGGCAAAGCGGAGCGGAAGGTTTCAGGAAACCGTAAGCACAAAAACTCTCTACAACTACATCGACAAATGCGTATTGAAGGTCAGGAACATCGATTTACCATTGAAAGTGAAGAGAAAGATCCGCACAGAAAAATACAAGCAAAATAAGCGGCTGTTCGGCATGAGCATAGAAGAGAGAGCCGATGAAGTAAATAACCGAACCGCATTCGGTCATTGGGAAATCGATACCATCGTGGGCAAAAAGGAGACATCACCGGTATTACTCGCACTGGATGAAAGAGTAACCCGTAAACGGCATCTTGTAAAAATACCATCTCGAAGCAGTGACGCTGTTCGTCTCGGACTTGAAAAGATTGCCAATCTCTACGGAGAAAGCTTTGAAGCCGTTTTCAAGTCTGTCACAAGCGATAACGGCAGCGAATTTGTTGATTTAGGCAGGTACCTGCCTAAATCAACAAAAGTGTACTATGCTCATCCGTATTCATCCTACGAAAGAGGTACGAACGAAAAGCAAAACTCCCTTGTTCGCCGTTTTTTCCCGAAAGGAACCTCATTCGATACCATTACCGATGAACAAGTTGCTTTTGTCGAACGCTGGATTAACAATTTGCCTCGTAAAATCTTCAATTACCACTGCTCTGATTTTATTTTCCATAGTGTCCTATTTGATATTGCAATTTAGAAAGAATGACTTTTTCCTCAAATTTCAAAAAAGGTCTTGATTTTTTTCGGAGTATATGATAAAATAAGCGTAAATTATGACTATAGTCCTATCATCAAGTTTTTCCGGAGGAATGATAAAGCATGAGTAATTTGGTTTTAGCAATCATTTTGTTGGTTGCATCCGTCTTTCTGGTCATTTCTGTTCTGCTGCAGCAAGGCAAGAACTCCCGTTTGTCCGGTTCCATTGCAGGCAGCAATACCGATACCTATTACGGGAAAAACAAGGGCAATACCAGAGATAAGATTTTTTCCCGCATTACAACGATTGTTGCTGTTTTGTTCGTCTTGGTTGTTTTGGTTGTTTATGCCGTACAGACCGAGGATAACAAATCCTCGACCGACACCGGCGTGGGGGATGAATACGACTACGTTTTGGAAAACAGCGAATCTACGGATGCCACAGACGCATCGACCGACGCAACAGAGGCTGCAACCGATGCGACACAAGATGCCGCAGTCAATACGGAAGCAAGCACAGAAGCGTAAAAATCAGATTGGCGGACCGCTTTGGGACCATCCCAAAGCGGTCTTTGTTTCAGGAGAAAAATATGCCGAAAAAGAGTAAAAAAAGGGCGGGAAGGAACGCCGGAAAATCACAGACGCGCAGCACCGCAGCCAAGCGTCAAGCCGCATACAAAAAATCACGTCCCGCCGTGTGGGACAAAAAGGAGCAGCGCGCAAACACGCCGATCACCGGCACCTTTCGTTCCACCGCCCACGGATACGGATTTTTGACGCCGGACGAAACGTTTTCCGAGCAGTATCCGACCGATCTGTTTGTCCCTGCCCGCGACACCATGTGCGCCGTCATGCTCGATCGCGTCAGCGCAATCGTTCTTGCCACCAACAGACACAGCGCAGGAAGAGGACCGGAGGCCAAAATCACAGAAATCATTGAACACGGCCTGCAAAATGTCACCGGCACCTTTTATTTTCGCCGGACGAAAAAGAAGTTGCCGCCCGCACTCGGATTTGTTGTGCCGGATGACGGCAAACTGCCCTTCAACATCTCGGTGCGCGGCAGCGACAGCAACGGCGCTGCGGACGGGGACAAGGTGCTTGTGCAGCTCACGCGCTATCCCTCCCACGCCGATCCGACCGTATGGGGCCGCGTTGAGCGCGTGTACGGTGACGCTGAAAGCCGTGAGGCAAACTATGAGGCGATATTGGACGCGCACAGTGTTCGCCGCGATTTTTCCGATGAGGTGCTGCAATGCGCGGACAAGGTGGCGGCAAGAGAAATCACGGTTCAGGACAGAACGGATCTGCGTGAGGAGATGATCTTCACCATTGACGGTGCAGACGCCAAAGATCTGGATGACGCCATCTCCCTGCAGACCCTGCCGGACGGCTATCTGCTCGGTGTGCACATTGCGGATGTCAGCGCATATGTCACACAGGGCGATCCGCTCGACCGGGAAGCCTATCGCCGCGGCACCAGCATCTATTTTGCCGATCAGGTTGTCCCCATGCTGCCGCGCGCGCTGTCAAACGGTTGCTGTTCGCTCCATGCGGGCGTTGACCGATATGCCCTCTCCGCTTTCATCCGACTGAGTCCGCGCGGCGAAATCACCGGCTGCGAAATCAAAGAAAGTGTGATATGCTCCAAGGTGCGCGGCGTTTATGAAGAAATCAACGATGTCATCGAAAAGCAAACAAATTCCGCATGGTATGAAAAGTACGCCCTGCTCTTTCCCGAGCATCTGCCGCAGATGCTGAACCTATACCGGATTTTAGAGCAAAAAAACAAGCAAAAGGGCGCGCTGGAGCTGGACAGCGATGAAGCAAAAATCATCATCGGTGCAGACGGCACACCAAGTGACATCGTTTTGCGCACACGCGGGGTCAGCGAGCGCATGATCGAGCAGTTTATGCTTTGCGCCAACGAAGCCGTCGCCACCATGCTTCACACGCAGCAGCAGCCGTGTATCTACCGCGTGCATGAAGAACCTCCGCAGGACAAGCTGCAGCAGTTTCGTCTGTTCGCGCATGGCATGGGACTGGACACACGCCCGCTGCAAGCCGCGCATCCCGCCCCCGCTGCCATGCAGCAGATTTTACAACAGGCTAAGGATCATCATGTCAGCAGAGCCGTCAGCAGCATCCTGCTGCGCACGCTGGCCAAAGCAAAATACAGCGCGCAGCCCGGATTTCACTACGGTCTGGCAACCGCATTTTACTGCCATTTCACCTCGCCCATCCGCCGATATCCGGATCTTGTCACGCACCGCATACTCAAAGCATGGCTCCACCGCGACAGCACACAGCAACAAACATTGGATCGGCTGCGCGCCTATGCACCGAAAGCAGCCCTGCAATCCAGTGCGTGCGAGCAGACCGCGCTGGACGCAGAGCGCGATATCGAAGACATGTACAAGGTGCTTTTCATGCAGACGCGCATCGGCGAGGCGTTCAACGCGTGCATCACCTCCGTCACGCCGTTCGGCTTTTTTGCGGATTTTTATCACACCTGCGAAGGACTGGTGTCCATTCATACCCTGGGCGGCGTCTGGCACTATGATGAAAACAGCTGCCGCCTCGTGTCCGGCAACCGAAGGTTTCAGACAGGAGATACAGTCAGAGTGCGTTTGGAGCGCGCAGACATCATCACGCGCAAAATGGATTTGAGTCTGCTTTTGTAAGCACACGGGGGAAAGTACGCTTTTTTCGCAAAACCTGCAAAAAAATGAAATTTCCCCTTGACAAATTCACTTCAAAATGATATACTGGTAAGGCTTTAGGGCGCTTGGCATGGAGAGATGGCTGAGCTGGTCGAAGGCGCACGACTGGAAATCGTGTAAGCGTTGATAGCGCTTCAAGGGTTCGAATCCCTTTCTCTCCGCCAATTGAAACAACCTCTTTTATCGTCATGACAAAAGCGGTTGTTTCTTTTTTTGTTAAAAATTCCCGCTGCACCGAAAAAGACAGCCGGCAGCAAAGCGCACTTTTTTCAAAGGCATCACAAAATAAAAAAATCCGCCTCTCTTCTCTGTTTTTCCCTCGGAATCTGCCGCAACGTCTTGCAACGAAATAAAAGTTTTGGTATAATAGAAATCGGTATATCCGCGCGGCGCATCCCATGTGTCGCCAAAGCGGAAAAACACGACAGAAAGGATCAAAAACCGTGGAAAAGCCAACCGGGTTGCGGCGGTATATCCGTCCGGGTGATATCATCATTTTCCTGTCCTTTCTGCTGATTGCAATCGCGTTGTTTGGCTTGCAGGGAAAGCAATTCACTTCTGCGGGAGAAAACGCGCGCATACAGATCCGATACGGGGGGCAAACACTGCAATACCCGCTTGTCGATG
Source organism: Eubacteriales bacterium (assembly GCA_048527645.1). Lineage (GTDB taxonomy): Bacteria > Bacillota > Clostridia > Oscillospirales > CAG-272 > HGM12669. Next base: position 8,554 of record DBGFNI010000088.1, read on the forward strand.
ACAGGGAGCTCACCGTCGAAAACAACGGCGTGACCCTTCACATCGCCGTTGCAAACGGCACCGTTTCCGTCCGGGACGCAGACTGTCCGGATCGTCTTTGCCAAAAAACCGGCGCCATCACTAAAGCGGGACAATCCATTGTCTGTCTGCCGTGCGGTTGCGTCATCACCGTGCAAGAAGGTGAAACAGGGGAGGTGGACGGCATTGTCGGTTAATCGCAAGTTTTCTGCGCCCGCCGGACAAACCGCCGCGCGCCGCATCGCGTGGGACGGCATGTTTGCCGCCTTGAGCCTGATTCTCTCATATATCGAATTTTTGCTGCCGCCCTTGCTGCCGATTCCCGGCTGCAAACTCGGACTTGCCAATATCGTCATTCTTTGGTGTGTGCTGCGCTTCGGCTGGGCAGACGGCGTGTGCGTCAATCTCTGTCGCATTCTGCTCTCCTCCCTGCTCTTCGGCAGCGTGAGCGGCATGCTGTTTTCCCTGTGCGGCGGAGCGCTTTCATTGCTGTTTTTGGGCTTGACCTATCGCGGCTATCCGCGCATATTCAGCCTGTTCGGACTGTCCGCGGGCAGCGCGGTGTGCCATCAGGCGGGGCAGCTGCTGGTCACGGCGGTTTTATATTCGCCGCTCAGCGCACTTGGATACAGTCTTTGGCTTTTGGCAGCAGGAATCGTTACCGGCTGCGTTAACGCACTGATTCTGTTGCTGTTAACGCGCTATCTGCCGCTGGGAAAGGAGCAAAGACATGCTACGGAGTAAAACACGCTCTCTGTTCTGCCTGCTGCTGATCGGTGTGACGCTGCTCTGCTCCTGCGGCACGCCCCGACTGACGCAGCGCGATTATTTCGCCATGGACACCGTTATTACGCTCTCCTTGCCCGAGGATACAGACAGCGCCGTCTTTGACGGCTGCGAAAAGATGATCGTATCCTATGAAAATATGTGGTCTTTGACGCTTCCCGACTCCGAGATCAGTCGCTTTAACAGCGCTGATAAAACTGCGGCGCTGTCAGAGAGTACCGTCGATCTTCTCCGGCGCGCATACGCGGTCAGCGACGCTGCCAACGGCGCCTTTTCCCTGACGATCGCGCCGGTTTCCACGCTTTGGAAGCCCTTTCTCCGCGGCGAAGTCCAAACGCCGCCCACCGACGAAGAAATTGAGCAGGCGCTTACACAGGTTGACGACAGCCTGCTGTCCTTTCAAGATCAGACCGTAGTCAAAGCCGCTCCAAATGTCGCGGTTGATCTGGGTGCGTGTGCAAAAGGCTATGCCTGCGAGCAGGCGGTCAAGACGCTTGCGCAGCAGGCGCCCTACGGCATGGTCTCCTTCGGCGGAAACATCGGCGTGTTCGGAACAAAGCCGGACGGCAGCGACTGGACGATCGGCATCAAGGACCCCGCCGCGCCGGATCAGCTGTGCGGCAGTGTCACGCTGCAAAGCGGATTTGTCTCTGTTTCCGGCGCTTACGAACGGCATCGTACATACGACGGCGTCACCTACCATCATATTATCGACCCCCAAACCGGCTATCCCGCTGACAGCGGGCTTGCCAGCGTCGCCGTGATCAGCGAGGACGGTCTGGTTGCCGACGCGCTTTCCACTGCTCTGTTTGTCATGGGCTATGAAGAAAGCATGGCGCTGTACCGCGCAGAACAAATTTCATTTGATGCCGTTTTCTGCACGTCCGACGGGAAAATTATGATCACACCCGGCTTAGAGGGAAAGTTTCATAAATTCGATTAAAAAAATATATACAACACGGAGAATAAGCATGAATTTTTATGTCAAACCCGGCGCCGCCGGAATTGGAACCAAAGAAGCACCTTTCGGATCGGTCGAACAGGCGCGTGACGCAATCCGCCGTCTAACCCCCGCGCAGCGTGATGAAGACATCACAGTCATTCTGGCAGGCGGACACTATCCCATTTCAGAGACTGTCGCTTTCAATAGCGCTGACAGCGGCACCGCTGCGCATCCCATCGTTTACCGCTCTGCGAACGGAGAAACAGCCGTATTTGACGGCGGCGTCACCGTACCGCATAACCGTCTGCACAAGCTGGATGACCCCGCCGTGGCAGCCCGGTTGGTTGATCCCGCTGCAGCAGACAAAATGTATGTACTGGATCTGGCAGGGCTGGACATCCGATACGGTACATACGGCAACCGCGGCTTCCGCCGTCCCTATGTCCCCGCGCCCAACGAACTGTTTGTCAACGAAGCGCCCATGACGCTGGCACGGTATCCGAAAAAAGAAGACGGCTTTTTGCCAATGAATGAGGTGGTAGATAAAGGCAGCGTCCCCCGTGTCGGCGATTTTTCCCTGCGTCCCTTTATCATCCGATATGATAACGCACGTATCGAGCGCTGGGCAGAGGCCAAACAAGCCTGCATCTCCGGCTATTTCGGCTCCTCCTACGCAGATGACAACATTGAAATTGCCGAAATCAACGCAAAAGACCGCACCATCAAAACCACCCTGCCCCATCTGTACGGCGCGACCGCAGAGCCGTTTACCTGCTGGTTTATCGTGAATCTCCTGGAGGAGGTTTCCGCGCCCGGCGAATATTTCATTGACACAGCGGCGCAAAAAGCCTATTTCATCCCGCTGCCGGGAACGGATGTACAGACGGCAGTATATCAGATTTCCTCCATGCCTGACGTGATGTTTGCATTTGAGGATGCATCCTATATCACCGTGAAGGACTGTGTTTTTGAAAACAGCCGCGGCACGGGTGTGTATATCGAAGGCGGGCGCGGCATCCGCCTGGAAGACTGTGCGCTGCACAATCTCGGCATGCTCGCCGTGCAAATCGGTCAGGGAGCAAGCGCAATGCCGGAGGGCAGACACACCTATCACGGTCAGCGTGACGAGGGCGTTGAGCCGCCCCACCCCATTTCCCGCGAGATGGGCGCATGGCATGAATATCTCTATGAATTTGCCGCGTGGGACAATCACGCAGGGTCAGAACACAGCATCAGCGGCTGTGAGATTTACGACACCGGAACGGGGGGCGTGCTGCTCTCCGGCGGAAACCGCAAAAAACTGATTGCCGGTAACAACGAAGTGCACAACTGCCACCTGTACCGTACCAACCGCATCGAAAAATCCTGCAAGGCAGCCGTCAACATGATGGGCTGCGGCAATCGGATCACCCACTGTGAAATGCATGATCTCCCGGGCTACGGCGTATATTTCTACGGAAACGATCATTACATTGCCTACAACCGCATCCATGATGTGCTCACCGAGCTGTCTGATGCGGGCGCCATTTATTCGGGGCGCGATATGAGTCAGTGCGGAAATGTCATTGAAAAGAACTTTATCTATCATATCCGCAATCCGAAGAAGGACGCGCTTGGCGTGTGTGCCATCTATCTGGATGACTATATGATCTACAACCGTATATACGGCAACTATTTTTATGACATTGTGTCGGACGGCAGCTTTTTCTTCTCCACGATTTATTACACTTGCGGGGGCCTGTCCTCAATTGCCAACAACATTCTGATCGACTGTATTCCGGGTCTGGATCCCAATGTCCACGGCAACGCGTATTACTGCATGCGCAACGACAGCGATGTTGTTCCGCGTGTCAGCACAAAGGATGAGAATGATATGCGCGGCGTAGATATCACCTCCCCGCTCTATCGCAGCCGTTATCCGTATCTGTACGAAACCTACGTGCACAACTATCATCCCGGCAACTGCTATTACAACAACCAGGTCTACTATCACAACTATACCTTCTTCCGCGATGCGGAGCATATGGACTTCCGCTTCAAGGAGGACGCCTTCATGTACAACATGCCGCATGAAGACTTCATCGTCAATGACCCGGTCATGGGGATTCACGGTCATATGGTTGAGATGGTCCGCGATCTCGAATTTGAAAAAATCGGGCTGTTGCCCAAAGAATAAGCCAAAAAAAGGAACTGCCAGCCGGCAGTTCCTTTTTTATATTTTATAACCTTCGGGAATGATCAATACTCGTCCTTGCCGCCGCGTTTGGCGCGCACGATATTGATTGTCAGAGACAATGCCAGCGCAGCCAGCATCAGAATCGGCATCAGCCACGGATTGTCATTGGTCGTACCGAGCACATCGCTCCACAGGGAGTCAATGTATTTGGTTGTTGCATCCGGCAGATAGGTGAACACCTCAGTCGTTTCCAGTTTTTCCTGTGAGGGATAGGCAATCTCATTTTCGGTGATTTCCGCATCCAGCTGCTCAAAAGCGCCTGCGTGCGGCGTGGAATAACCGATGTATTCACAGTTTGCCAACGCTGTCTGCGTTTCGCACATGAAATTGATGTACAGTTCCGCCGCCTCTTTGTTCTTTGCCGTGGCGGGGATACACATCGCATCGACAAATCGGTTGGTATGCTCCGGCATGTAGTAGCCCAGCAACTCATTTTCTTCCAGCATGGTTGTTGCGTCGCCCGCATAGTACGGGGCAAGCGCCGCTTCCCCGCCGCCCATTTTGTCAAAGATTTCATCCATGACATACGCCTGCACCAGCAGCTTCTGCTTTTTCAGTTCTTCCGCCGCCGCGCTTAACTCTTCCTTGTCCGTCGTGTTGAAGGAATAGCCGAGCTTGGACAGCGCAATGGCAAACGCGTCACGGGAATTGGAAAACATCAGGATGTTGTTGGCATACTTTTCGTTCCAGAGAATCCCCCATCCTTCTTTCAGATCCTCCGTATCCACCATGTCCTTGTTGTATATGATGCCAACTGTTCCCCAGGTATACGGCACGGAGTATGCGTTTTCCGGGTCATAAACCGGATTGCGGTAATCCTCCATGATATAGGAAAAATTCGGAATGTTGTCAAAGTTCAGCGGCAGAAGCATATCCTCCTGAATCATCCGGGCAATCATATAATCCGAAGGAATGATCACATCGTAGGAGGCGCCGCCGCTTTTCATTTTTGCATACAGCTCCTCATTGGTGGCATAGGTGGTATAGTTGACTTTGATACCGGTCAGTCTTTCAAACTCACGGTTGACGTCAAACTCACCCTCGCCGCTGTCAACGGAAATATATTCTCCCCAGTTATAGACATTCAGGGTGATGCCGCTGTCGGCATAGCGATCCCAGTCGATGCTGTCGCTGAAGGTATAGCCGCCGCTTTCCATCGCCGCGGCGGGCAGTGCCGCGAAAACAAACAGAAGCGCGAGCAGCAGTGTGAGAAGAAGGCTGATTACACTTTTTTTCATTGCTCCGCCTCCCGTCTTTCCTCCGCGCTGCGGCGCAGCGCCATCTCTTCGCGCTTGTGCTTACGCATGTCAGCAAAATTGCTGATCAGCAGCACCAAGAGCACGACGACAAAAATCAGGGCAGACAGCGCGTTGATCTCCGGAGAGACCTTTCGCCGCGTCATGGAAAAGATCGTGATCGGCAAAGTTTGAGAGGTTGCGCCGGAGGTGAAATAACTGATGACAAAATCGTCGATCGAATACGTGATGCTGATGAGAAATCCTGACAGCACGCCCGGCATAATCTCCGGCAGCACCACCTTAAAAAACACCTGGATATCCGTGCAACCGAGATCCGATGCGGCGTCGTAGATATTCCGATCCATCTGCCGCAGCTTTGGCAGCACATTCAGAATAACATACGGCACGCAAAACGTGATATGTGCTAAAATCAGCGTGACATAGCCAAGCGTCATATTCAGCGAGACGAACAGCAGCATCAGTGAAACGCCCATGATAATCTCCGGATTGATGATCGGGAGATAGGAAATATTGAGGATCACCGCACGGGGCAGCTTCTTCATGCGGTAGATTCCGATCGCAGCCACCGTGCCGATGATGGTCGCCGCGACCGATGCGATCAGTGCGACAATCAGCGTATTGAGCAGCGAGGACATGATCACTTCATTGTGAAAGAGCTTTTTGTACCAATCAACGGTGAAGCCCGTCCACACCGCACGACTCTTGGAAGCGTTGAAGGAAAAGGCGATCAGAACAAATATGGGGCAGTACAAAAACAGATATACCAGCACCATGTAGAAATTGGAGAAAATCTTTTTCATTTACACAACCCCCTCCATGTCCTGATTGTCCATCTGATTGGTGATACTCATGCAAAGGAACACAAATACCATCAGCACCAGCGACATTGCCGCGCCGAGATTGGGGTTGTATGCGTTGCCCAAAAATTGCAGATCGATCAGGTCGCCGATCAGCATATTCGTACCGCCGCCCAGCATCCGGGAAATGATAAAGGTGGAAACGGACGGGACAAACACCATGGTAATGCCGGAGGCAATGCCGGGCACGCTGAGCGGCAGAATCACACGGGACATGGTGCGAAGGCTGTTCGCCCCAAGATCCTGCGCGGCCTCCACCACGCGGCGGTCTATTTTCATCATGGTGGTATACAGGGGCAAAATCATGAACGGCAGATAGTTATACACCATACCGAGCACAACCGCGCCCTGCGTATTGATCATTTCAAACGGGCCAAGCCCGATCATGCCGAGCACCTTGTTGATCAGTCCGTTGCGCTCCAGCAGCGTCATCCATGCATAGGTCCGCAGCAGAAAGTTCATCCACATGGGAAGCATCACAAGCATGATGAGAAATTTTTGTACGCGGTATCTTGCACAGGAAATAAAATAAGCCAGAGGATAACCGATCAGCAGGCAAATCACCGTCGCAATGAATGCAAGCCAGATCGAATTCATCAGCGTTTTGATATACTTGGAGCATTCAAGAATATTGGCAAAGGTAAACACCGTCCGCTCACTCAAGACGGGTTCTGTGCCCTCCTCTTCACAAGCGGCGGTATATTCCGCGAGCTGCTCTTCGCTCATGATCTCACCGTCGGCGTTTACCGTCACGGTAGTAGTGAAGGCGAAAACAGCGATCAGGATCAGCGGAACAATGATAAATATTGCCATCCATACAAGGTACGGGGCGGAAAGCGCACGAAAAAACCGATTATTGTTCAATTTCGCCGTCCTCCTCGATCACACTGACGTCATTTTCCTTAAAAGAA
>DBGFNI010000089.1:0-6507 GCA_048527645.1 Eubacteriales bacterium
AGAAAATCATATCAAACTGCGCTTTTTGCAGCGCGTCCAGCGTCTGCTCAAAGTCCGCTTCCGTTTCTGTGGGAAAGCCGACCATGATATCCGAGGTCACCGTGATATCCGGCATATACTCCCGCATTTTGGATAGCAGAGAGAGATACTGCTCGCGCGTGTACTTGCGTCCCATCGCGGCAAGCACAGCGTTTGACCCCGCCTGCAGCGGCAAATGAAACTGACGGGCAATTTTTTTCTCCCGCGCCATCACCTGCAAAAGCTGCTCCGATGCGTCCTTGGGATGACTGGTCATAAAGCGCAGCGTGAAATCGCCCGGCACGGCGCAAAGCATTTCCAACAGCTGCGGAAAATTCGCCTCTCCCGGCAGATCGTTGCCGTAGGAATTCACATTCTGCCCAAGCAGCGTGATCTCCCGATAGCCCTCTGCCGCAAGCTGACGAACCTCCTCGATAATACAGCTGCTCTTGCGGCTGCGCTCTCTGCCGCGCACATACGGCACAATGCAGTAGGAGCAGAAATTGTTGCAGCCGTACATGATGCTGACCCACGCCTTGCTGTCACTTTTCCGCAGAACGGGAACCTCCTCCGCGATGCTGCCCGCGCCCTCATCCAGGTAAAACTGCCGTTTGCCGCTCTCGATCACCGACCACAGAAACTGGGGCATTTGATACAGCTGCGTCGTTCCGAAGGAAAAATTGACATAGGGATATTTCATTTTGATGTCGTCCCGCCGCGTCTCCTGTGAAACCATACAGCCGCAGATACCGATAATCAGGCCGGGATTTTTCGCTTTCAGGTGCTTATACTGCCCGGTGATAGACAGCGCGCGCAATTCCGCGTGCTCCCGCACAGCGCAGGTGTTGATCAGAATCAGATCCGCATTTTCGGTTTGCTCCGTGATTTCATAGCCCATTTGTGCGGCCATACCGGACAGCCGTTCGGAATCCGCCTCGTTCTGCTGGCAGCCGAAGGTGACAACACAGGCGCGCCTGCGGCGCCCCTGTTCTGTGAAAAACACCTCGTTCCAGGAACGGATTTTTGCCGTATAGGCGCGCTGCTGATCCATTTCCTGCGGTGTGATATATTTTGTTTGATTTGTATGTTCCCTCATAGTGTTTCCCATTTGTTTTTTGTTAGCCGTCCACATGCCAACGAATGGAATTCAGACAGCAATACAACATAAATTATACTATTTTTCCGCCTTTCTGTCAATGCCGCGACGCAAAACATTGGCGAAAAAAAGCGTTCCGGGCGCGCCATCGCACCCGGAACGGGAGTCATATTCCTTTTGTCCGCAGTTTTTCCAACGCTTCACGAATCAGCGCAGGCGCAAGGCGCGGGTCATCGCACTGCAAAACCGCGCTTTCCATCGGGCACGGCCCGGTTTTGGAACGGTTCACAATGGCATCCGTCCGCGTCATGTAAGAAACTGCCACGCCGTGGCGCTCCAGCATTTCCAGTGCAGGTTCGCTGATCACCCCTGCCCACAGCGCACGGATGTGCAGCAGGATATAGAGCATCGCAGCCGCCTTGCCGACGACACGGTCCGCGGCACAATATTCTGCATAATCGCGTCCCGCCTCCAAACGGTCCCAAAGCGGCAGAATGCCGCGGCGCGAATCGGTTTCCGTCCGTTCGCCCCGACAGAAAACGCAGGTGTATGCACCGTTTTTTTGCAAGCAATCCTTTGCACGCTGCAAATCACTTCTCAAGGCGTTGCATTCCTTTCACCAGCAGCGGAATCAGAATCCACTGCAAAGCAATGCCCAACGCGCCCGTCGCGATGCTGGTCCAGATCACGCTGATCGCCGGCACGGCGTGATGTAAGCCGTAGACGGAAAAGAGAATCGCCGCCGCGCGCACTGCGCGTCCTCCCACCTGTACAAGCAGAACCTTGCACAACACCGGCATGCCGCTGCTCTTGAGCAGCCCTGCCAAAAGTCCGTAGGTGCACAGTTCAATGGCGATAAACGGCACCATCACCGCAAGCGGCATCCCGCAAAGCAGATAGGAAACAATGGGAGCAGCCAGACCGGAAACAACGCCTGCCAAAGGCCCGGCAACCAGCCCGACCGCAATCACCGGCAAATGCATCGGCAAAAGCATTTCTCCCAGCATGGTGCCGTGGCCGGCAGCGCCGGATATCAGGTGTATCAGCTGCGGCAGTGCGACAGCGGCGGCAGCGGCAAACAATGCTGCGAGAAGCTGTCTGACGGCTGATAAGCCGGAACGTCTAAGATTCTGTGCGTATTTCATGAGTGTTCTCCCTTCCGTTCCGCCTCGGGCGGAACCGCTGATAAAGCTATTTCACTTCATCTGTCCGCACCACAGGTCTTTTTCCGATGTCCTTTTTCAGAATGGGCGACAGATACGGATAAATGAACATGGTCACAAAGGAACAAATCACCGCCTTGAAGGCGTTAAACGGCACCGTCGCAAACACAATCAGCGTGCCGAGATTTGTAATAGCGCCGTTGACCGCATGGCCCATATCGACAATGGCGTCCATCGGCATTTTATAAAACGTCGCATAAAACGGAATCAAAACATAATAGTTAAACACCGCGCCGATCACGATCAGTGACAGGCTGCCCGCCAGCAGACCGAGCAGGGCTTTTTTCTTCGTCTTTTTCCCATGTAAACGGTAAATCACCGCGGCGGGAACCACAAAAGCACACCCCGTCAGAAAATTCGCAAGCTCGCCGACAAACGCCGTGCTTGAGCCCTTGATCAGTAATTTCAGAAGATTTTTGAACAGTTCGATGAGAACGCCTGCAAGCGGTCCCATGGAAAAGCCGCCGATCAGCGCGACAATTTCACTCAAATCCAATTTATAAAAGCTCGGTGCAAACCACAGCGGAATTTCCAGCAGCATTACCAATGCGGCAAGCGCGGAAAGAACGGCTGTTTTTGTGATATACTGTGTTTTTTCAAAAGTTTTCAGTTTCATATGATATCCCTTTCTTCGATACGGTCTCCGCACAAGCATCAGTCGGCTGACATACGCTCCAACCGGAAACAGACGAATATTTTGGGGATATGAGGAAATCGAAAAAAATGCAAAAGCGACCCCGGGAATGATCCGGGGCCGCTGCATGCATTCATGTGTCTCGCTTTTCTCATCCGGACTCTGTACCTTTCGGCACTTACCGTCGGTCAGGGAATTTCACCCTGTCGGCGCAATCAAAAATTGCGTTCGCGGACTGTACCGCCGGTGTGGAATTTCACCACGCCCCAAAGCATTTATTACATGATATTATTCGGTAATGAAAATTACTCGATGATGTCGATAACGACGCCGGAACCGACTGTTCTGCCGCCCTCACGGATAGCGAAGCGCAGACCCTTCTCGATTGCGATGGGGGTGATCAGAGCAACAGTCATATCGACGTTGTCGCCGGGCTTGCACATCTCAACGCCCTCAGGCAGAGAAATTACGCCGGTAACGTCAGTGGTTCTGAAATAGAACTGCGGACGGTAGCCTTCGAAGAACGGAGTCTTACGGCCGCCTTCCTTCTCAGTCAGAACGTACACCTGGCCGACAAACTTGGTGTGGGGGTGCACAGAACCGATCTCACACAGCACCTGGCCGCGCTCGATCTCGTTCTTTGCGATACCGCGGAGCAGCGCGCCGATGTTGTCGCCTGCCTGAGCGGAATCCATCTGCTTGTGGAACATTTCGATACCGGTGATGGTGGTTTTTCTTCTCTCCTCGGTCAAACCGATGATTTCCACTTCCTGTGCCATCTTCACAACACCGCGCTCCACACGACCGGTAGCAACCGTACCACGGCCGGAGATGGAGAACACGTCCTCGACAGGCATCAGGAAAGGCTCATCCTCATGTCTTGCGGGAGTCGGGATATAAGAGTCAACAGCGTCCATCAACTCCTTGATGGGAGCGTATACAGGATCGTTCGGATCCTTGGACTCGGACAGCAGCGCTTCTCTTGCGGAACCGCGGATGATCGGAATGTCGTCACCCGGGAAGTCATACTCGCTGAGCAGGTCACGGATTTCCATCTCAACCAGCTCAAGCAGCTCTTCGTCGTCAACGATATCGCACTTGTTCATGAACACAACGATTGCAGGAACGCCAACCTGACGAGCCAGCAGAACGTGCTCACGGGTCTGCTGCAGAGGACCGTCTGTACCTGCAACAACCAGGATAGCGCCGTCCATCTGTGCTGCACCGGTGATCATGTTCTTGACATAGTCAGCGTGTCCGGGGCAGTCCACGTGAGCGTAGTGACGGCTTGCCGTCTCATACTCAACGTGACGGGTATTGATGGTAATACCTCTTTCTCTCTCCTCAGGAGCGTTATCGATGTTCTCATAGTCCATGAACTCGATCTTGTCGTTGCTCAGAGAAAGATACTTTGTGATTGCTGCGGTCAGGGTTGTCTTACCGTGGTCAACGTGACCGATGGTACCAATGTTAACATGGGGTTTGGTTCTTTCGAATTTAGCCTTTGCCATTTTTTTATCCTCCTAATTTTTAACGGTTCAACCGTCGATTACAATAATAAAATAATTGGGTACGAAATTACTCGGCTTTCGCGCGAGCACTGATAATGCCTTCCTGAATGCTCTTGGGCACCTGCTCAAAGTGGCTGGGCTCCATAGAGTATACGCCGCGTCCCTGCGTCTTGGAACGCAGCTCCGTTGCATAGCCGAACATCTCAGACAGCGGAACGAATGCCTCAATCTGCTGACCGCCGGAAACGGGCTCCATGCCCTGAATCTGTCCGCGGCGGGAGTTCAAGTCGCCGATAACATCGCCCATATAGTCGTCAGGTGTTACAACAACAACCTTCATCATCGGCTCTGTCAAGCAGGGATCAGCTTTACGCATTGCTTCCTTGAAGGCCATGGAACCGGCAATCTTAAATGCCATTTCCGAAGAGTCGACTTCGTGGTAAGAACCGTCGTACAGCGTCACCTTGACGTCAACCACTTCATAACCGGCCAGAACACCGGACTGCATTGCGCCGCGGATACCGGCGTCAACCGCAGGAATATATTCCTTCGGGATCGCACCGCCGACAACCTTGTTGATAAACTCATATCCCTTGCCGGGCTCGTTGGGTTCAACATGGATCTTGACATGACCGTACTGACCTTTACCGCCGGACTGACGCGCATACTTGGTATCCTGATCGACTTCCTTGCGGATCATTTCCTTGTAGGATACCTGCGGTGCGCCGACATTTGCCTCCACCTTGAATTCGCGGAGCAAACGGTCAACGATGATCTCCAGGTGAAGCTCACCCATACCGGCGATGATCGTCTGTCCGGTTTCCTCGTCGGTGTAAGCACGGAAGGTCGGGTCCTCCTCTGCCAGCTTGGAGAGCGCGATGCTCATCTTTTCCTGACCGGCCTTGGTCTTGGGCTCGATTGCGACGCGGATAACGGGTTCGGGGAATTCCATGGATTCCAGAATCACAGGAGCCTTATCGTCGCACAGCGTATCGCCCGTGATGGTGTTCTTGACACCGACAACAGCGGCGATATCGCCGGAGTAGCAAACGTCAATGTCCTTTCGGTCATTCGCATGCATCTGCAAAATACGGCCGAAGCGCTCCTTCTGCTTCTTTGCGGGGTTGTATGCGGTTTCGCCTGCGGCGATCTTACCGCTGTACACACGGAAGAAGCACAGCTTTCCGACATAAGGGTCGGTCATGATCTTGAATGCCAGTGCGGCAAACGGACCGTCGTCGTCTGCGGGACGCTCGATCTCTTCGCCGCTGTCCGGATCAACGCCCTTGATTGCGGGCACATCCAGCGGAGAGGGCATATAGTCGATGATTGCATCCAGCAGCTTCTGCACGCCCTTGTTCTTATAGGAGGTTCCGCAGGTAACGGGTACCAGCGTGTTCTCCAGCGTTCCCTTACGGATACCCGCCTTCAAATCCTCCACGGAAAGGTCGTCGTTCTCCAGGAATTTTTCCAGAAGTGCTTCATCTGTTTCCGCAACAGCCTCAACCAGCTTCTGGCGGTATTCCTGCGCCAGCTCCATCATGTCTTCCGGAATGGGCTCCACACGCATATCGGTGCCCATCTCATCATAATAGACGTCCGCCTCCATGGTGACAAGGTCGATGATTCCCCGGAAGGTATCCTCCTTGCCGATCGGAAGCTGAATCGGTACTGCGTTGGCCTTGAGTCTCTCATGCATCATCTTGATCACGCGGTAAAAATCCGCGCCCATGATATCCATTTTGTTGACATAAGCCATGCGAGGTACCTGATACTTGTCAGCCTGTCTCCAGACCGTCTCTGACTGAGGTTCCACGCCGCCCTTTGCGCAAAGAACAGTGACGGAACCGTCAAGCACACGCAGTGAACGCTCTACTTCAACGGTAAAGTCAACGTGTCCGGGGGTATCAATGATATTGATACGGTGCTTGGGATACTGACCCTTTTCACCGCCCCAGAAACAGGTGGTAGCAGCGGAGGTGATGGTAATACCACGCTCCTGCTCCTGCTCCATCCAGTCCATCG
>DBGFNI010000090.1:0-5803 GCA_048527645.1 Eubacteriales bacterium
AGTCCCTCCTGCACCACATCTGGCTTTGCAAGATATTGACACAATTGCAGCAGCGCGCCGCGCTTCCGTTCCCATCCCATATAGCGTTTTTCTTTCGTATTGTATACCGCTTTGCGGAAAAAGAAATAAAAATCGGTATGGTATTTTTCGCTTAATGCGCGAAGCTTATCACGCAGCAACATAACGCACAGTGCATCCTGCGGCTGCGGCATATCTGACTCCGGAAGATCGGCAATTAAGCCGAAGCGGCAGCCGGGATCGCGATTGCGTAAATAATTATCCTCAAGACGCGCTAGAATTCTATTGTTTTCTTCCGGATTCAAAAGTAAAACAGCGGTAACACACAGCGTTTTGCAATCATCCGGAATCGTAGAAAAGGTATAGCGCGGCAAGGCCTGATTGCCGAACTGACGCGCTGCAAACCGCTGCGTCGCCCCGGAAATGATCTCCGGGAAAAACAGCAAAGAATAATACGGCAAAAGCGTTTGTGTTTTTAAGCACAGCAAGCTCAATGAACCGAAATGAAACACAAACTGACTCCAATACACCGCGCCGTACCAACGGCGATATCGGGCAGAATCATGCGCAAAAAGAACAAATGCAGGGTCTTGCCGCGCAGCCGTGCACTGCTCGATCAAGCGCTTGGCAGCAGCTCCCGGATCCTCTTTGCGGCGTGCTGCCCGCTCACAGACGGCGCTGCGGTAAAGGCGGCGTGTACTTTCGTCCGCGCGCAGATAGTTTCCGGAGGGGTCCTTACGCAGCCAGTGCTCCACCGGTGAGAGCGCGCAATAGATCTCTTCGGGGCGCATATATCGCATCGCAAACAAAAAGCGCATGTATTCCTCCCGGCTGGTGTCTGTCGCATCCCGGTCAGTATACTGCAGAAAGGCAAACAGAACCAGAAAGGAAAAGAAAACACGCGCTTCCGCCTCCGTCATTTCGCCGCTTTGCTGCGCTAGCAGTGCATCCGCATCGGGCGCTCCCAGCGGCGTGCACTCTTTCCGCATGACAGAAAGCAGGCGTACCTCTTCTGCCCCGTCCAGTGGAAGAATCAGCCTTGTCGGCAGTGCACGGATACACTGCCGCACCAACGGTTCTATGACGGTATAGCCGTCAGGCTTTTCTTTTTTTTGCCCGCATTGCTCCAGCAACCGGCTGCATTCCGCCACAAATGCGCGGCAAATGCGGATACTGCTTTTTCGGTTGTTTTGTTTAAATCGGTTGTTTTGTTTGAATAAGGAAAAAAACAAGTGTATCAATCCTTCCGTTCGGTTTGATACACTTATTTTTGGTAATATTTTCGGAAAATATACCGCGCCGCTCATTTTATCGAAAAGTCTGCTGTTCCGTCACATACCCATATATTTTCGCGATACTGCCGCAAAAAATCGTCTGATGCAAATGCATACGCACTGCCACGCGGAATCAGATACTTTTGCTCCGACGGAGAAAACGCAGTCTGCGGCGCATACCAGGTTTTGATCTTCGGTCCGTGATCGGAAAATATCAGATAGTCCGCTCCGCGTGCATCTTCAAGCAATTCATCGTATCGCTCGCTCTCCTGATAAACCGGCGGCAGCACCATCACACCGTTTTTCTGCCCTTCGATGTGCACTGCAATCAGCGGCTGCGTGGAGCGCTTGATCTTTCCGCAGTCGAGAACCGTGATAGTGAGCGTTTGAAAGTCATATCCCACCCGATCAGATGCATCATACAAAAGCACCTCGGTCGGCGTAGCGGCAAGCGCGTCGCAGATCGACTGCACAGCAGCCGCACCCGCTTCATCCGTCTGCTCAGGCAGCAGAACAGTGCGGATATAATAGCGGTCGCAGATTTTCGGCACAGACACGGTATGCACCGTATTGTGCAGATGCGTGATAATCAGCGTGTCAATCTCCGTATACACGCTTTCCAGCGCTTGATCGCATCCTGCACGCAGCCTGCTGTATGTCCCCGTTGACTGATCGATCACGCACAGCTTGCCGTTGACGCCCAGAAAAACAGCGTCGTTGCATTTTTTGTCATTGTAGTAAACTCCAAACACCTCGTCACGGTGCGCGTTTTGCCACCCACACAGGCAAAGTGCGAACGCAAGACACAGCACAAGCGTGCCGATGTAAGGAATATACCATTTGCGCAGGACAATCAGCAGCACAACCGTTCCCACGCCGCACAGTGCAAGGAGCGGCAGCACAAAGGGATACCGCAGCGAAATCAGACAGAAATCCAAATCCGCAAGCCGCCGTATCAGCGTAACAGCCGAACAGGAAAGATGCAAAAGCGGTGTCAGCAGCTGCGCCACGCCGGGAATCCAGAAAAAAAGCATCAGCATTACCGCGCCGTACAGCAATGCTGTCAGCGGAAAATGTATCAGAAGATTGGACAGCAGGGAGAGCAGCGATACCTCCCTGAAATTCCAATACACCACCGGCAGCGTAAACATCACCGCAGCAACCGTGTTTGCCATCGTGGAGAGCATCGTAATGAGCAGCCGCAATACAATGTTTCGTTTTCCGAAGCGCATAAACAGGCGGTCGCACAGCGGTTTGCCCATCAGCAGCAACCCGGCGGATGCCAAAAAAGAAAGCTGCAAGCCGACGTCAAATGCAGACAGCGGAGAAACCGCACAGATCAGTCCTACCGCGGCAAACAGAGAGGTGAGCGGATCGGTGTTTTCCCGGAAATAATAACTCAAATACGCGATGATCAGCATGATGCCCGCACGCGTCACAGAGGCGGAGAAGCCGACAATCCCCATGAACAGAAATACAAATCCGATCACCACAGCGTTCCGAACTTTTTTCGGTACGTACAACGCCTGCAGCAAAAGCGCAAGTCCGCCGACGATGACGGAAAGATGCATCCCGCTGACTGCCAGAACATGGCTAAGCCCCAAACGGCGGAAATCCCGCTTCACAGCAGCGGGTAAATCACTCTTGTCGCCCAAAACGACCGCGCGGACGAGCGCCGCGTCATCTTCGCCGAGATATCTCTCAAGCAAGCTGCCGCAACGGTTTCTGATGTCGGTGCAAAAAGAAAAAAATCCGGCAGAAGCCTGCCCCGTTATGCTCTGATCTTCGCTTGATGAGACACGCAGCGTGCCAAGGCAGCGATCGGACAAATTCCAATAATACGATGAAGGATCGTTTTCCTCTTTCCCTTCGGTGAAGACGCCCCGCACCGTTACAACATCGCGCGGGTGCACCGACGCCGCAAAGGAAGCCTCGACCTCAACGGAAAAAGAAACCTTTTGTCCGTCAATTGTGTCTGCGTCAATTTGATAATATGACAGATACGGTTTTGAATAGGACATCTCTTGCACCGTGCCGCTTACGGTGATCTCCTTGCCGTTATACGAGTTCAATAGCGGTGCATATCTGCCGAAAGCAAAATATATATCGGTTCCCGCCAAGAGAAACGCCGCAAGCGCAGCCGCAGTGCACAGCACGCCGCGAAGTGAAATTTTCCGCAAAAAAGCGGCGATTCCCACACCCACCAGCACAATAAGAAAGGCGCCGCAGATCTGTAAAAATATCTTTTGCGGTAAAAAGAACGCAAGGAAAAGGGCAAGAAGAAACAGCGCAACAAACAAGACAAGCGGTCTTGCCGTGATGCTTCTCCCTGCCCGATTCCCAGTCATCATGATTTCTGTGCGCCTCCGTCCAGCATTTCCTGTGCCGTCGCCCGTACCGCCTCTGTGATATGGATTCCGCCCATGATGCGCGCCACTTCTTCAATGCGGTCGGCGCGATCCAAACGCTGAACCTGCGTCACCGCACGGTTGTCTTCTTCGATTTTGGAAATATAAAAGTGCTCATCACCCAGCGCCGCAATCTGCGCGGCGTGCGTGACACAAAGTACCTGACCGCCGCTGTGCGCGAGCTGTTTCATTTTCATTCCGATTTTTTGTGAGGTTTTGCCGGATACGCCGGTATCCACCTCATCAAAGATCAGCGTTTGCTCCTCCGTATTCTGCACTGCGCATTTTGCCGCCAGCATCAAACGGGACAATTCCCCGCCTGAGGCAACCTTGCCGATGGGCTTGAGCGGCTCTCCGGGGTTGGTCGAAATATAAAACGCAACCTGATCAATCCCGTTTTCGTTGAAAACCGGGTTCCCCTTGTCGTCACAAAACGGTTCTATCTGAACGGCGAAGCGCACCTTTTCCATATCGAGATACGCCAGCTCTTCCATGATTTTTTCGCACAGCGCAGCCCCTGCCTGCGTGCGCCGCGCGGAAAGCTGCTTTGCAAGCGCAAGCGCCTGTGCGCCGACTGTTTTCAGTTCTTTTTTATATTCCGCCAGCGTTTGCGCGCCGGACTGAATCTCCTCCAGTTGCTTCTGACAGTCCTCACGAAACGCCAGTATTTCCGGAATATCCGACCCATACTTTCTTTTCAGCCGTTCAATTTCATTCAGTCTGTCCTCAATGTCGTCGAGCCTTACCGCTGCGTCCTCCGTCTCTTCCCCGCGCAGGTCGAGAACAGTCTGCGCTATATCCTCCAATTCAATCCGACAGGCCTGCAATCGCTCCGCCTCATCGGAAAGCTGCGCATAGATCTTTGACAAATCACGCAGCGCATCCTCTGCACGCTGCAGCTGTTCGCTGACTGCGCCGCCCTCACCGTCAATCAGTGCGTCGCGCAGTGCCTCCATGCACAAGGCAATTTTTTCTGCGTTTTTCATCCGCAGCTTTTCCTGCTGCAATCGCTCTTCTTCTCCGGGCCGCAGCTTTGCTGCGTCAATATCCTCGATTTGATATTGCAGCATGTCAACCAAACGCGCCTTTTCCTTCTCGCTTTTATGCAAAGCATGAATCCGGCTTTTGATCGAACACATTTCATCATATTTTTCCCGATAAGCGCTTTTTTCGTCAGCCAGTCCGGCATATTCATCCAAAAAAGCAATGTGGTTTTCCTGCTCCAAAAACAGCAGATTGTCATGCTGACCGTGAATCTGAATCAACCGACGCGAAAGCTCTCTGAGCACGGCAATGCTGACACTGCGACCATTGCACTTCGCCGCACTTCTGCCGTCGGCATAAACCACGCGGCTGAGCATCACAGAGGCGTCTCCCCTCTGCCCGCAGCCAAGTTCTGCAATCTGATCGGAAAGCGCGGGCGGGATTCGGTCGAACACCGCGCTGACCGACGCGCTTTGCTCGCCGGTTCGAATGACATCCCGTCCGCCGCGCGCCCCGCTGATCAGACCGATCGCGTCAATAATAATAGACTTTCCGGCTCCGGTCTCCCCCGTCAGCACAGAAAACCCGCCTGAAAAATCAATATCCAGGCTTCGTATAATCGCGATATTCTCAATATGTAAAGAAGTCAGCATATCATGCTCCGTTTTTCAAAAGTCGGTTATTTTACATATTTTTTATAGCTGGCACAAAACTCTTCGGCGTTTTCCTTTGTCCGCATGACAACAATGATGTTGTCATCGCCCGCGACGCTGCCGACAATTTCAGGTACGCTCATTGCATCCACTGCGGCGGCAGCCGCCTGCGCCATACCGGAATAGGTGCGCAGCACCACAATATTTTCCGCATGATCGACGGAAACAATGGTCTCCTTGAGGATGCTTTTAAACTTCATCACCGATTTGGTCCCCAGATGACCGGAAACGGCATATTTATAGCTGCCGTTTTTTGAGGCGACCTTTACCAGCTGCAGCTCCTTGATATCGCGGGAGATGGTGGCCTGCGTGACAGCGACCCCTTCACGCTTGAGACATTCCATCAGTTCTTCCTGCGTTTCTATATCATGATTGTCAATAATCTGAATGATTTTTTCGTGTCTTG
>DBGFNI010000091.1:0-9091 GCA_048527645.1 Eubacteriales bacterium
AGACATAAAATAAAAGGAAATGTAAATAAAAGTTTGAAATGATAGGAAATTTCGAAAATCGCTTTACAAGCGGTGCGAATGGTGCTATAATTGAACACGTGATGTGAATCATATTACATTAGGAGGAAACCAACATGGCAAGAAAAAAATTATCCATGGATGGAAACCAGGCAGCCGCTCATGTAAGCTACGCGTTTACGGAAGTTGCCGGTATCTACCCCATCACCCCTTCCAGCCCCATGGCAGACTACGTTGACCAGTGGTCCGCACAGGGCTTGAAAAACATTTTCGGAACAACCGTTAAGGTTGCAGAAATGCAGTCTGAGGCGGGCGCTGCCGGTACTGTTCACGGTTCCTTGGCGGCCGGCGCGCTGACGACCACCTACACAGCTTCTCAGGGGTTGCTTTTGATGATCCCCAATATGTATAAGATCGCAGGCGAATTGCTCCCCTGCGTGTTCCATGTGTCTGCGCGCTGCGTTGCGTCTCACGCACTGAACATTTTCGGTGACCATTCCGACGTTTACGCCTGCCGTCAGACCGGCTTTGCCATGCTGGCAGAGTCCAACCAGCAGGAAATCATGGATCTGGGTGCGGTTGCGCATCTGGCAGCGATCAAGGGTCGCGTGCCGTTCCTGAACTTCTTTGACGGCTTCCGCACCTCTCACGAAGTGCAGAAAATCGAGGTTTGGGACTATGAGGATCTGAAGGAAATGACGGATATGGACGCTGTGCAGGCGTTCCGTGACCGGGCGATTAACCCCGAGCATCCTGTTCTGCGCGGTTCCGCGGAAAACGGCGACATCTTCTTCCAGCACAGAGAGTCCTGCAACCCCTATTACAACGCGCTTCCCGCTGTTGTTGAGGAATACATGGACAAGGTGAATGCAAAGCTGGGAACCGACTACAAGCTGTTTAACTACTACGGTGCACCCGATGCAGAAAAGGTGATCATCGCCATGGGTTCCGTCTGTGACGTGACCGAAGAGGTGATCGACTACATGCTGGCGCGCGGCGAGAAGGTCGGCCTTATCAAGGTTCGTCTGTACCGTCCGTTCTGCGCAGACAAGCTGGCTGCGGCAATTCCCGCAACGGTGAAAAAGATTGCCGTTCTGGATCGCACCAAGGAGCCCGGCGCGCTGGGCGAGCCGCTGTATCTGGATGTTGTGACCGCACTGGCACAGCAGGGAATCACCGGCATCAAGGTGGTCGGCGGCCGTTACGGTTTGGGTTCGAAGGATACCACGCCGGCATCCATCTTTGCCGTATATGAAAATCTGGATAAGGATGAGCCCAAGAACGGCTTCACCATCGGCATTGTCGATGACGTGACCGGACTGTCTCTGGAGGAAAAGCCGGCGCCTGATACCGCTGCGCAGGGCACGATCTCCTGCAAATTCTGGGGTCTGGGCGGCGACGGTACCGTCGGTGCAAACAAGAACTCCATCAAGATCATCGGTGACCATACCGACAAATATGTTCAGGCATATTTCCAGTATGACTCCAAGAAGACCGGCGGTGTCACCATTTCGCACCTGCGTTTCGGTGACAAACCGATCAAATCTCCCTACTACATCACGCAGGCGGACTTTGTCGCTTGCCATAACGTGGCATATCTGCTCAAGGGCTTCAAGATCGTCAACGACGTCAAGCCTGGCGGCACCTTCCTGTTGGACTGCCTGTGGAGCGCAGAGGAGCTGGATCAGCATCTGCCCGCTTCCGTCAAGTCCTATATCGCGAAGAACAACATTCAGTTCTACATCATCAACGCCACCTCCATTGCAAAGAACGAGGTCGGCAACATGAAGGTGAAGAACACGGTTTTGCAGTCCGCTTTCTTTGCACTGGCAAATATTTTGCCCGCTGCGGACGCAATCAGCTACATGAAGGAAAAGGCAACCAAGTCCTATTCCAAGTTCGGTGACGAGGTTGTCGCACAGAACCACAAGGCAATTGAGCTGGGTGCAAACGCATTTGTCAAGGTTGACGTTCCCGCTGCATGGGCTGATGCCGGCGAGACCGAAGCTGAGCCCGCAGCACAGGGCGGACGCAAAGAGGTTGTGGACTTTGTCAACCGTATCCTCAATCCTGTGGATAAGATGGACGGCGACAGCCTGCCGGTATCCGCGTTCAAGGGTATGGAGGACGGTACCTTCCCGCAGGGTGCAGCTGCATATGAGAAGCGCGGCGTTGCCGTGTTTGCTCCGATCTGGCATGAGGAAAACTGTATTCAGTGTAACAACTGTGCATTTGTCTGTCCGCATGCTGCCATCCGTCCGTTTGCAATGAACGCCGAGGAGGCTGCAAACGCACCGGAAGGAACGCCTTTCACCGCTAAGCCGGTGATCAAGACCGACTACAAATTCACCATGGCAATCAGCCCGCTGGATTGTATGGGCTGTACGCTGTGCGTCAAGGCATGTCCCGTGACGGTGAAGGCGCTGGCAAACGGCACGCCGGAAAAAGCCGCACTGGAAATGACCACACAGGAAAAGGCAATCCAGCAGCAGAAAGTGTTCGATTACGCGGTTGCTAATGTATCCGAAAAGAAGGAACTGATCAATACCACCGTGAAGGGCAGCCAGTTCAAGCAGCCGTTGCTTGAGTTCTCCGGCTCCTGCGCGGGTTGCGCAGAGACGTCCTATGCGCGTCTGATCACGCAGTTGTTCGGTGAGAGAATGTACATCTCCAACGCAACCGGTTGTTCCTCCATTTGGGGCGGTAGCGCACCGGCAACGCCCTACACCGTGAACCGTGAGACGGGACGCGGCCCCGCATGGGCAAACTCCCTGTTCGAGGACAACGCGGAGCACGGCTTCGGTATGTCTTTGGGTCAGAAGGCAATCCGTGAGAGACTGAAGGGCTATGTGGAAGAGGTTGCTTCCAAGACCGAGGACGCCGCACGCAAAGAGGCTTGTGAAAACTGGCTGGCGACCTACGACGACGGCAAGGCAAACGGCCCTGCGACCGAAGCGCTGATTGCTTCCCTCGAGGCATGTGGCTGCGATTTGGCAAAGAAGATTTTGGCAGAGAAGGACTTCTTGTCCAAGAAGTCTGTATGGATCTTCGGCGGCGACGGCTGGGCATATGATATCGGCTTCGGCGGCTTGGATCATGTTTTGGCATCCGGCGAGGATGTGAATGTGATGGTCTTTGACACGGAGGTGTATTCCAACACCGGCGGTCAGGCTTCCAAGGCTTCCAACATCGGTCAGGTTGCACAGTTTGCGGCTGCGGGCAAGGCAATCGGCAAGAAGAATCTTGCGGAGATCGCAATGTCTTACGGCTATGTATACGTCGCACAGGTTGCAATGGGCGCGGATATGAATCAGCTGCTCAAGGCTCTGACAGAAGCAGAAGCATACAAGGGACCGTCTCTGATCATCGGTTATGCTCCCTGTGAAATGCACGGTATCAAGAAGGGCGGCATGCAGAACTGCCAGCTGGAAATGAAGAAGGCAGTGGAAGCAGGCTACTGGCATATGTTCCGGTACAATCCGACCCTGGAAACCGGCAAGCTGATCATCGACTCCAAGGAGCCCACCGGCGATTATCAGGCATTCATCAGCAACGAGGCGCGTTATGCGCGTCTGGCTCAGTCCTTCCCTGAGCGCGCACAGATGCTGTTTGCAAAGGCAGAGGCTGCTGCAAAGGCGAAGTATGACAGACTGGTGAAATACGGAAAGATGTTTGACTGATCCGCGGCGGTCAGATGACCGTGCGGCAACCGCATGCGACGGTTGATCAAAAGCATCGGAATGTTCCGAATCAAACGGACCGGCAGAATATGCCGGTCCGTTTTTGTCGGTATTCTGTTTGGCTGCGGCGGCAGGCTTTCCCGATCTGCGGGCGGCGCGCAGGCTGTGCCGCCGATATGGTTTGCGTACAAAAAGAGAGCGCCTTGTAAAAAGCGCTCTCTTTTGCTTGTGATATGAAATCGGAGGCATCCGCCGCAGACGGCGTTTGCCATAGTGGAACAGCGACTGCCGCATAAAGACAGCGCCAGCAGCTGCGGATCGCGGCAATGGGTTGCCGCGATGGTCGGGGAGCTTTTCCCGATCGTGCCGTGTGTTGCGGCACCGCGCCCTGACTATTTTCGGGAAGCGGCGAGTGCGCAAAGCTCCGCGGCTTTTTCTTCGTGGCGAAATGCCGCGGCAGCGCGGCTGATCGTGTCGGAGAGCGCGTTTTGCGCTGCGGTTTTACAGTTTGCTGCATAGGGGCATGCGGCGCAGGTGTCCGGCGCGTGCGCACAGCGGGGCATATATGCATCAAACGGGTTGGACTGCTCGCGCAGAACCGTTTCAACGCGGTTCAAGATCCGTTCTGTGTAAAAAGGCGAGAGCAGAGACAGCGTCTGCGCGATGTCATATCCCTGACGAAGCAGAGTGTCAGCCTGACAGATCGCCGAAAAATACGCATGATCGTCACCGGTGCTGACTGCCGCGGCGTCTGCGGCTTCCTTCATCGCCTGATCGCGGTTGCCGAGTTTCCATTCCAGACAGCCCATGCAGGCAC
Organism: Eubacteriales bacterium; assembly: GCA_048527645.1. Taxonomy (GTDB): domain Bacteria; phylum Bacillota; class Clostridia; order Oscillospirales; family CAG-272; genus HGM12669. The sequence goes on from DBGFNI010000091.1 coordinate 4,516, forward strand.
AGCCGAGCATTTTGTCCTGCTGTGACGAAAGCCCCAGCGGCATGCCGCTGAAAGCGGAGAAGCGCTTGTCGTGGGTGAAATTCGACATGGTATATTTGCAGTAGATCAGCGCGGCTATTGCCTGCTTTTCGTCAGCGGCGGCAATATCGTGCTGAATCGCGGAGAATTCGGCAGTGCAGCGCACAATTGGAATTCCGGTGGTCAGACTGCTGTGCATCAACTCGCTCATGCCGGGAACGATGATGCGATAAGAACGGAACCCCAGCACGGAATAATCACGCACCAGCATGGTTTTTCCTTTTTCATCCAAATAATCGAGGATAAAACGGAGCAGGTCGCGGTTGCTCTCACCCGCGTGATCGGGGAAGGGCTTGAATGCGTAAGTGGGTGTGCCGTTGAAAAACTCAATCGGATAGGAGCCGGTATTATTGATCCATCCGCAGTAGATATCATAGATGTCGCGCTTCTTATTCTTGGCGGTGTGCACATTGCGCACGACCGCGACATCCTTGAGGTGATGCCCCTGAAACAGCTCGGTCAGGCTGCGCTCCAAAGCGATTTCAAAGATGGGGCTTGCGCCGAGGTGAATATGGTACGCATTGGTCTCGCGATTGATGACCGCTGCCGCTATGACGGGATAGGGCTCGCCCAGCGAGCAATCCTTGATCAACACATCCAGACCTGCTGCGCGAATTTCCTCAATGGCCTCCCACGCGGCGGAAAACTGCCGCAGATAGTCGTCGGGAATGGTCGGCGGAACCGCCTTTCCGGTGAGGAGCTTTCCCTGATTGTATCGCTCAATAATCTCGCTGAAGCCCTGCACCAGCGCCTCTTCCGGCGTGTTTCCCGCTGCCAGACCGTTGGTGAGATACAGGCGATAAATCAGTTTTTGCGGGAAATAGGTCATTTCCCCGCGATTCATATTGACGAAGGGCAGCGCGGTGACGCTGTCATCGCTGCGCTCGGAATCCAAAGCGGTTTGCAAAACCTTATCCGCGCTGACGGGATCGTTTTGAAACGCGGAGGCGTTTTGCGCGATTGCTTCAAACCAAGCGCCGCAGTTTTCTTGCAGCTGCTGCCGGGTAAGCGTGACGGCGTCGTTCAGCTTGAGCTCCCGCATACTTGCCGTGCCGCTTTGCAAGCGCTCCATCAGTTCCGCATAGCCGCTTGCGCGGGCAAGCTGCGGGGTGACGCCCTTGCCGTTTGTGGCGGCGGCGGTACCCTTGACGGAAACGTGAAGAGAGTGGCAGGTGCGGATGCCGGAATCGTTCCATTCTTCTTGTGTTTCCAGACCGCAGTCTGCTAAAATCTTCAGGATTTTCGCAACGGTATTCTCGGGGGAATCGTCTTTGAACCTTTCGTCAATGTTCATGATGGTATTTCTCCTTTTCAGAATGAGTCGTCTTCAAATAGAGGCGTGGAAAAATAACGCTCTGCGGTATCCGGCAAAACAGTGACAACGGTTTTTCCGGCGCCGAGCTTGCGCGCAAGTTTTTTTGCCGCGGCAACATTGGTCCCGGAAGAAATGCCGCACATGATGCCCTCCAGTCTTGCCAGATCCTTGGCGGTTTGAATGGCCTCGCGGTCGGAAACGATACAGATTTCTTCATAGATCGACTGATCCAGCACGGCGGGAATCACACCGTCGCCGATGCCCATCTGCAGGTGGGTGCCGATGGCGCCGCCCGAAAGAACCGCCGCATTTTCCGGCTCTGCCGCCCAGATCACGGTTTCGGGATGGACTGCTTTCAGCGCACTTCCGATCCCGGTGATGGTGCCGCCAGTGCCGATGCCGCTGCAAAAGCCGTCGATGGTGCAGCCCGCCTGGCGGATGAGCTCCGCCGCGGTCTGATCGCGGTGAACGGCGGGATTTGCCGGATTTTCAAACTGCTGCGGGATGAACACCCGGGGATCCTCTTGCGCCATGCGGTTTGCCGTGCAGACACAATCCTCGATGCACTTGCCGATATTTCCCGCGTCGTGCACCAAAATGACCTGCGCGCCGTAGTGTTCGATCAGCATGCGTCTCTCCTGACTGACGGAATCCGGCATGATGATGACCGTGCGATAGCCGCGGACAGCGCCCACCAGAGCCAGACCGACGCCCTGATTGCCGCTGGTCGGCTCGACAATGATCGAATCTGCGTGCAGCAGACCACGGCGCTCTGCGTCGGTGATCATGCTGTATGCCGTGCGGGTTTTGATTGACCCGCCGATGTTTAAGCCTTCAAATTTGACCAGAATCTGCGCCGCGTCCGGCTCGCACATGCGCTGCAGACGGATCAGCGGTGTGTTGCCGATGCAGTCAAGAACAGAATCGAAAATCATTATTTTACCAGTCCTGCGCCGACTGCGCGCACCTTGAGCACAATGCATGCGCCTTCTCCGAAGGCACCGTCCATCAATGCGCGGTAGCCGTCGACATCTTCATTTTTCACATATGCCTGAATTGTGCCGGCAAAGCCGCCGCCGTGCACGCGCCATGCGCCGCCGCGCCCGGCAAGATAGCCTTCCGCCAGCGCCAGCGCCAGGGACAGACCCTGCTCACGCACATTCTTCGTGGTATACACATTTTGCAAATAGCAGAAGGAGGAGCGCCCGCTTTCCTTTACGCCGTCAAAAAACGCCTGCAAATCGCCCTTTTCCAGCGCCTCGGTCTGTGCGGCGACGCGCTCGTTTTCGTTTTTGAAGTGGATTGCGCGGAGAATCGCGCGGTCTCCGCACGCCTCACGCAGGGCGGGAATGTTTGCCAGAATGTCCTCGCGCGAAACATCGCGGAGCACGGGCTTGCCGAAAAATGCGGCGACTGCCTTCATCTCTGCCGGGACAGAGGCATAGTCCTCGTTGAGGTCGGCGTGGTTTCCGCCGGTGTTGACAATGCAGAGGTTGTAGCCGGCGCCGGTCAGATCAAAGTCCATCTTTTCGATCACAGGCGCCTTGGGATCGGCAAAATCAATGGCGACAAAGCCGCCCATTGCACAGGCAACCTGATCCATCAGCCCGCAGGGCTTGCCGAAATACACATTCTCGGCGTACTGCGAAATCATGGCGATTTTCGCGTTGTCGATTTTTCCGTCATTGTAAAGGTGATTGAGGATGTTTCCGACCATATCCTCAAACGCGGCGGAGGAGGAGAGCCCGGAGCCCTTCAGCACATTGGATGTGGTGTATGCCACGAAGCCGCCCACGGCATAGCCGTCGTTTTCAAAGCCCTTGCAGACGCCGGAAATGATGGCTTCGGAGCGGAAAAACTTGTTTTCATCGACTGCAAGGCCTGTAATGTCTACGCAATCCTCGGGAAAGCCCTCGCTTTTGATGCGGATTTCGGGCTTGTCGGTTTTTGCCGCGACAGCGATGATATCCAGATCAATCGACGCGGCGATCACGCGGCCGTAATTGTGATCGGTATGGTTGCCGGAGATTTCGCTGCGCCCGGCAACGGTGAACAGATGCACCTGCTGCGCACCGTAGAGTTCTTCAAAGGACTGCACAGCCTTGGCGTAGCGGGGGCGTTGAAGCTCCAGCTTATCCTTGCCGTACAGAGCGCCGAGCTCTGCATCCAGACCGCCGGAGACGATGAGTTGATACATTTCGTTTGTGTTCATGGGGAAAATAATCCTTTCCGTATACTTACTTGTATATTCAAAAATGATTATAACAAAAAATACAAATGATTGCAAGGCTTTTTTTTGAGATCGGCGGCGGTCAGCCGCGTTTGGACAGCGACATTGCCGACCGGGTACCGTAAATCAAGCGAAAATTAACCATTTTATCCTCCGGCAGAGCGCAAATCGGAAAAAACACTTGCAAAGGAGAGCAAAATGGAGTATAATGCTTCTGTAACAGCAGAAATTGAATTTGACAAAAGGAGCGTACTATGGCTGAAATCAACGCCGCGCTGGTGATTCCCTCCCTTGATCCGGACGCCAAAATTCTCCGTGTGATCGGCGACGCCGTGGAAGCCGGCTTTGCTCATGTGATTCTGGTAGATGACGGCAGCGATCAGGCGCACAAATGCTATTTCGAGCAGCTGGACAAGGAGTATTCCTGTGTCACCTTGCTGGTGCACCCGCAGAATCGGGGCAAGGGCGAGGCACTGAAAACCGCGTTTCGGTATTACCGTGAGAATCTTGCCGATCAGCTGGACGGCGTGGTGACGGCGGACGGGGACGGTCAGCATACCACGGCGGACATTGTGCACTGCACGGAAGAAATGATGCGCTCACAGAAGGTGGTGTTCGGTTGCCGCGACTTCACACTGCCCGACGTTCCGAAAAAAAGCCGTTTCGGCAATCATACAACGTCTCTGGTGTTCAAGCTTGCCTGCGGCATGACAATTTCCGATACACAGACGGGTCTGCGCGCCTTTCCCAATCAGTATCTGGATGCGATGATTGGCACGGCAGGCTCCCGCTTTGAGTATGAAACCAATATGATTCTGGAAATGAAGCGGCGGGACATCCCTTTGCAGGAGGTCAAAATTGAGACGGTATATGAGGATAACAACAGCGGCACGCATTTTCATCCGATCAAGGATTCCGTGCGGATATACAAGCTGATTCTCAAGTACATGCTT
>DBGFNI010000092.1:0-3235 GCA_048527645.1 Eubacteriales bacterium
AAAACGAGCCGACCACGGAATCGCTGCTCACAGAGATCCGCGATCTGCTCAAGGAACAAAAGCAGTAAGATACATATTGCCCCGATATCGGCATACCGCCGTTTTCCGCTGACGGAAAACGGCGGTATTTTGATTTTTGTCTGTCCAGATTGCAAACAGCCAATCGGTGCATGCAGCGTAAAAAATGCGATTGCTGTATAGTATTTGAAAAAACGGGCAATGATGGAGACGGAAGAAAAACAAAAACGGTCGGAGGAAACATATGCTGAAATTTTTGATGCGTCTGTCGGTTTCGGTGCTGACGGCAGTCCTGCTGCTTAACATTCTGCCGGTACACGGAGAAGAGGAAATCTATCAAAATGCCGTGCGGCTTCATGTGCTTGCCCATTCTGATGCACAAGCGGATCAGGAGCTGAAATATCTGGTGCGCGACGCGCTGCTGGTGCAATGCCGGGATCTGTTCGGCACATGCCAAAACGCCGCACAGGCGCAGCAGACCGCACAACAAAATCTCGATGTGCTGACGCGTACCGCCGAGCGGGTGATCGCGGAAAACGGATATGATTATCCGTGCAGCGTTTGTATCGGAACAGAGCATTATCCCACGCGGGAATACGGCGAGATGGTGTTTCCCGCCGGGGACTATATCTCGCTGCGCGTGCTGATCGGTGATGCGGCGGGGAAAAACTGGTGGTGCGTGCTCTTCCCGCCGCTGTGCCTGGATGCTGCGAGCGATACCTACGCGGGCGGCGGCGTGGAGATGGATCGGAAAACGGGAGATATGATGTATCAGGCGGGCTTTACGCCGGGGCAGGTGCAGATCCTGACCGAAGCAAAAAATCAGAAAACCGTGATTCGCTTTAAGCTTTTGGAGACATTTGCAGCGCTCTTTTCCTGACGGTCGGCGGCTCGCACCTTATTGCTGCACGCCGATGCAGCCGGCTTTGATCTTTTGCAAAACGAAAAAAGCACCTGTGCCATCCGTTTGCATACGGGCGGCACAGGTGCTTTTGCTTTGCTTGGTTTGGTGCGCCGGTTCGATCGCGGCGCGGGTCAAATGCGGGTCAAACCGATTTATTTCTTTTTGAAGGTAGACCACAGCGCGCCGGAGAGGCACACGGAGGAATACAGACCGCTGACGATACCGATGATCAGAGGAAGGGCAAACTCACGGATGGAGGTGACGCCCAGGATGTAGATCATGCCGATGGTCAGCAGGGTGGTGATCGTGGTGTTCAGAGAACGCGTGAAGGTCTGGTTGATTGCATTGTTGACATTCTCGTCAAAGCTCTTCTTGGGATACAGCTTGCGGTTTTCACGCACGCGGTCGAATACGACGATCGTCGCGTTGATGGAATAACCGAGAATGGTCAGATACACAGCGATCAGCTTGGAATTCATCGGGATCTGGAACAGGGAGTATACCGCGGTCATCACAAACAGATCGTGCACCAGACAGATCACCGCCGCCACGCCGCTGAGCAGCTCAAAGCGGATGGTGATATACACCAGCATGAGAATCACCACAATGACGGTGGAAAGAATTGCGGAATTGCGCAGAGAACTGGAAACAGAGGCGCTGATGTCAGAATAACTGCTGTCCTCAGTGTTGATGCCGTACTGCTCGCTCATTGCGTCAAAGAAGGATTCCACAACCTCGGCGGAGACGGAGGAGCAGGTGATCATATAGCCGCTGTCATAGCTCTGCACAGACACTTCCTTCGCCTGCAAATACTCTTTTGCCAATGCTTCCACTTCCGATGCGGAAACAGTCGCACTGCCCGTGTCCAGCGTGATGGAGGTTCCGCCCTTAAAGTCGGTGCCCCAGTTGAAGCCGCGGATGGCGATCGAGAGGATTCCGACGACCAAAACGACGGCGCTGATGATAAAGAAAATTTTCTTCTTGCCGATAAAATCAAAACTCTTCATGATTATTTGGCACCTCCGATCTTTTTCTTGGATACACCGAAGAGCCAAGGATTATTCACGCCCATACCGATGATGGAGGAGAGCAGAAGCCTGGTTACGACAACGGCGGTGAACATGGAGATCAAAACGCCCGCAAACAGCGTAATCGCAAAGCCCTTGACCGAGCCGGAGCCGAAAATCATCAGCACGATTGCGGCGATCAGGGTTGTGACGTTGGAGTCCAAAATTGCAGTGAACGCGCGCTTGAAGCCGCTGCGGAATGCGGAGTAGGTGCTCTTTCCGTTGATCAGCTCCTCCTTGATGCGCTCAAAGATAATAACGTTGGCATCCACTGCCATGCCGATTGCGAGGATCACGCCCGCGATTCCCGCCAGGGAAAGGTTGACCTTGAAGATGACGATGACCAGTGCGGTCAGCGCGGAGTAGCATACCAACGCGATGGAAGCAACCGCACCCGGCAAACGGTAGAACAGGATCATAAACAGCATGACCAAAATGATACCGATCAGGCCGGCGATCAGACTTGTTTTCAGCGCGTTGTCGCCCAGCGTTGCACCGATGCGCTCGAGCTGAATCTGCTCCATTGCGAAGGGCAACTGGCCGGCGTTGATCAGAGAAGAAAGCTCGTCCGCTTCTTCTTTGGTGAAGTTGCCGGTGATGACGCAGTTCTCGTCGTTGATGGTCTGCGTGACAGTCGGAGCGGAAATGGTTTCGCCGTCCAGGCAGATTGCGATGGTGTTGCTGCCGGTGCCCTTTGCGGAGACAGCCGCGGTGGCGTCTGCAAATTTCTGTACCGCGTCGCTCTGCCAGGTCAGCGCAATGTAATAGGAAGGCGTTGCCGCATTGTTCTGCGTACCGTATTCGGTCTTTGCTTCCTTGACGTCGGACCCTTCCATCAGGACATTGCCGTCAACATCCTCAAAGGTGAGGCTTGCGGTGGATCCCAAAAGCCCTGCTGCCTCGGACGGATCGCTGACATTGGGGATCTCCACGCGCAGCTGCTTGCCGGAAACCGTCACGGTTGCTTCGGTATAGTTCAGAGAGTCCAGACGGGTGCGCATGATATTCTGTGCGATCTCCATCTGCTCGCTTGTGGGATTGTCCGCCTGTGCCTCATATACGATTACGGAACCGCCGGTCAGATCCAGCCCCAGCACAACGCCGTCCTGAACGCTCGGCAGAAAATCACCGATGCCCAGCAGCGCCGCGCAGCACAGACCCGCGATCACAATGATGGCAAGGACGAAACATACAATACTTTTGTTTTTGGTCATTTGTTTGTTTCCTCCAAGATAAGATTGTCTTT
>DBGFNI010000093.1:0-5506 GCA_048527645.1 Eubacteriales bacterium
CGACAGTTCTTTCATGTGCTATGTACCCCAAATCCCCCCCGCGGGTCTGTCTTACATATATTTTTCCAGAATGCCGTCAACGTCTGTTTTGGCAAGTCTGCCGTAAACATCGCCGTTCACGGTCAGAACCGGTGCAAGACCGCATGCACCGATGCAGCGGGTTGCCTCCAAAGAGAATCTGCCGTCTGCGGAAACCTCACCGGCCTGCAATCCCAGCTTTTCGGTGATGCGGTTGATCAGATCTCCGGAGCCCTTGACATAGCATGCCGTTCCCAGACATACTGCGATGGCAACCTCGCCCTTCGGGTTGAGTGCGAACTGAGAGTAGAACGACACCACGCCGTACACCTCTGCCAGAGGGGTGCCGGTTTTTTCCGCTATGATTTCCTGCACCTCCACGGGGAGATAACCGTAGATATCCTGCGCTTGCTGCAAGATGGGCATCAGGTTTTCTCTCTTCGCGCCGTTGTCGGCAATCACCTGCAGTAATTGCTTCTCCTGTTCCGGTGTCCCCTTGAAGGTTACCGACGTCAGAGTTTTTTTCATGTTCCAAACTTCCTCCTGTAACATTTTTCATAACCGTCTGTTCCCGTCGTATGCGCGGAGACGATTATATATGTATGCATATATTTACATATCATTATATATATAGCACAAAAATCGCCAAAAGTCTATACTTTTCCGTAAATTTGACAAAGTTTCTCCGCTTTTTTTCCGAATTGCGGAAAAAGTCATTGGTTTTTTCGCAGTCCAATACGGTTTTGCCGGTAAAACACTGTGCTTTTTCGCATGCGAAAAATCCCGGCGCGGAGCATCCGCGCCGGGATTTGTGTGGGTTTTGTATGATCGCCGACAGCGTTGCCTATTCGTTTTCGTGTTTTAGGTGGGCAAACAGGCGGCGCCGCACCGCATCCTCTCCCGCAATGCCGTCGGGATCCGCGGCGTGTGAGAGCGGCAGCGTGTTTTCGCCCTCGCTGATGTCCCACAGATGATGGGCATCGGAGCTTGAAACGAAGGACATTTGCTGCAAAAGGGGATAACGGTCGGCGTAGGCTGCACGCTGCTGTGCCTCGTGCAGCTCCGCGGCGGTAAATCCCGGTTCCGGCGGGATATCGCCCAGAATACTGATGATTCCGTTTGCCTGCCGGTCAATATGCGCGGGATAGACAATGCCGCCGTGGGCGCGCGCCAGTGCGGCGGCGTCGCTGAGGGCAAGATCCGTCGCCGCGATGAGCAGATGCTTTTCCCGCCCGATCACCTCATCCTGTGCGTTCATGATCAGCTGATCGCCGAATATTTCGGGCTTGTTGGGGATCGGCATGCGGTGCGTTTCTACCGCGTCGGAAAACGTCAGCGCGTCCGCCAGTCCGTCAAACAGGCAGACCAGGTGGATTTCCTCCGCTGTTTCCAGCTCCATTCCTGCGACGGGAATGACGCCCAGCGCCCGGCACGCCTCGAAAAACGCGGGACAGTTGGCGCAGGTGTTGTGGTCGGTGAGCGCTGCCACTTTCAGTCCGTTGAGAAAGGCCATGCCGGCGATATTCGCGGGGGTCATATCGTTGTCCGCGCAGGGAGAGAGGCAGGAATGCAGATGCAGATCGTATGCAATTTCCCGATATTCTTCCGTTTTGTTCATGCTATCACCGTTTCTGCTTTCCGGGATGTCAGCCGCGGAGCAGCGTGTCAATTTTTGCACACAGTGCAAATGCGGGGAGCGGGGAGCGCAGCAGGGTGATGTGCTCCTGCTGTGCTTTTTGTATCACGGCGTCGTCGATTTGCGCGTCCTCCGCCAAAATCACGGCGGATACCTCGCGAAGCAGCGCCACGGCGACGACATTTGCGTTGGTCATGATCGTGACCCACACGGCGCCCGGCTCGACGCAGCCCATCACCCAGCTGAGCAGATCGCCGGTGTAGCCGCCGCTGATCTGCGCTTGTGTATCTCCTTCGCTGAGAACCTCCGGTTGTAACTGTTGTATCAATTCTGAAACGATCACTGCTGTAACCTCATTACTTTTTCGCGTTTTCCGTGTCTGTTTTTTGCTCTGCGTCCGTTGCTTTTTCGCCGGAGAAGGGGGACTGACTGCCGCCGTTGCGCGCCAGAATCTCCTGGAGCGTCTGCCGCATCATGATGACGCAGTCGCCCTCGCTTGCCTCGCCCCGGACAATATCCTCTGCAAACGCCTCACAGGTCGGCGCGCCGCAGGAGCCGCAGTCCATGTTGGAAAAGCACTTGGTCAGCTCCTGAATCATCGCCATTTTTTTCTGTGCGACCCGACGGTCGTCGTCCAGCTTCATCACCGTGGAGGCGGGCACTTCGCAGTCAAAGAGCACCTCTTTTGGCAGATGCCCCTGATCGATCTGCTCGGTATGCGTGATGTGATTTTGCGAAACCGGCAGATACCGCCGCAGGTTTTGCAGGCGCGCCTTGGCGATAAACGGGTTTTCCACGTTCAGCGCACCGCCCACGCAGCCGCCGTTGCAGGCATTCAATTCTATGAATTCCAGCCCCGTAAAATTCTCTTTTTCAATTTCGTCCAGCACCTGGATGATGTTTTCAATGCCGTCAGCCGCCAGATATTTGTCGTTGAACAGCGCAGAGCTCTCGCCGCCGCTCGCCGCCCAGCTGATGCCGATGATGCCGAAGCGGCATGCCTCCTGCGGTTCCTCGATGTGCTTCATGGCGCTGATCAGATCAAAATAGACATCCCGGATGGAGAGCGCACCGTCAATCGCGCTCTTTTCCGCACCCAGCGGGCTGCGGATATAGGAGACCTTGGCGGGACACGGTGAGATGAAAAGCGCGCAGATGTCCTCTTCCTTCAGCTCCGGATGCTTTTCCAGCGCTTCCTTTTTCGCAAGACGCGCTGCCAGCTCGACCGGAGGCAGGATGGGCAGTACATTTTCCAGCAGGAACGGAAAGCGAATGGAGATCAGCCGCACCACAGCGGGACATGCCGAGCTGATCATGGGCTTGGGAATATCCGGACGGTGTATGTATTCACGGGTATATTCGCTGACCAGTTCCGCGGCTCTTGCCACCTCAAACACCTCGTCAAAGCCGCATGCCAAAAGCCCAGACACCACATGATCCAGATTTTCCAGCTTGTCGATCTGTCCGAACAGTGCGGGCGCGGGCAGGGCGATTTTCCATTTATATTGCGAAAAGTCTTCCAGCTTGTCATACACCGCTTTTTTCGCGCCGTACGGGCAGCGGCGGATGCACTCTCCGCAGTCGATACAGCGGTCGCTCATGATCACGGCGTGCCCGCCGCGCACGCGGATCGCCTCTGTGGGGCAGCGGCGGATGCAGGTGGTGCAGCCTTTGCACAGCGCCGTGTCCAGCGTGACGGAGTGCTTGACGTTTCGCTTTTCTTTTTGATTTTCGTTTTTTTCCGTGATTTCTCCGGGCAACATAATTCCTCCCTTCGATGTTCCGACGGTGCGGCAGCGCGCTTACAGATTCACGCGCATGGTTACGGTTGTGCCGACCCCGGGCTTGGTATCAATTTTCATGTCATCTGAATATCGCTTCATGTTGGGAAGGCCCATACCGGCGCCGAAGCCCAGCGAGCGGATGTTATCCGGCGCGGTGGAATATCCCGCCTGCATGGCAAGCTCCACGTTCGCAATGCCGGGGCCGCTGTCCGCCAGGACGATCTCGATATAATCGTCATATACCGTCACGTCCGCCGTGCCTCCGTCTGCATGGATGACCATATTGATTTCACCCTCATACATGGCGATGGATACCTTGCGGATGATGTCCGCGTCGATACCGAGCCGCTGCAGAGACTTTTTGATCTGCACGGAGGCCTTTCCCGCAGAGGTGAAATCGTTCCCGTCCACGTCATAGTGAAAGATGATTTCTTCGCTCATGCTCTCCACCTGTTCAGTCCTTCACGCTGCCCGCCTGCAAGCCGTTGACATACAGCTTGCCGCAGGCGGCATACATCCGCTCCCGCGTGTAAAGCAGCACCATGCCGGTGTCGCGTGCCAGCTCAACCACCTCTTCGGGCGGCATTTTTCCGCGCACGAACACGATGCAGCGCATATCCATCATTTCGGCAGTGCGGACAACCTGCGGATTGACCAGCCCGGTCAGCAAAACCGCCTGATCCTTGACAAAAGCAAGCACATCGCTCATCATATCGCTGCCGCAGGCGGAGTGCACTTCGTTTTCCAGGTTCTCCTCCCCGCACAAAACCTCACAGTCCAGCAGCTCCTTGATTTCTTTGATCTTCATTTGTTTTTTCGGCGCGCGCGCTCTGTTTCGCGGGCGCCTCTCCTCTGAAAAGAATTGAGGGATTCGCGGTCCCTCGTCTATTATACTATGTTTTCAAAAAAAATTCCATACTTTTGCAAAAATTCGTAAAACAACGATGATTTTCAAGGGCTTTCTTTGTACGATTTGTCAAAATACAATCTTCCCCGTTCATACTTTTGTCATGATTGTGCGGTAAGATGTCCGTCAAAGCGACCCGAACGGGCAGCGTGAAGGCTGCCGCCGGGAAAGGGCTGCCGGGGGAGGGAAGAGACATGCCGGTAAAAATCGGAAACATCACGCTTGCGCACGGCGTTTTGCTGGCGCCCATGGCCGGTGTGACAGACGCGGCATTCCGGCGTATTTGCAGAGGCTTTGGCGCGGAGTATACGGTCAGTGAGATGATCAGCGCAAAGGCGCTGTGGTTTCATGACAAAAAAACCGAGGTGCTTGCGGCGCTCAGCGCCGCGGAACAGCCTGCGGCAATCCAGATTTTCGGTCATGAGCCGGAAATTATGGCTTTCGCTGCGCAGACGCTGGAAACCATGGCGCAGCAGACCGAATGCCGTCCCGCTGCGATTGACATCAATATGGGCTGTCCCGTCCCCAAGATTGTCAACAACGGAGACGGCAGCGCGCTGATGCGCGACCTGCCGCTTGCGGCAAAGATCATGGAGGCGGTGCGGCGCGCAACCTCCCTGCCGGTGAGCGTGAAGTTCCGCACCGGCTTCACAAGCAATGAAAACTGCTGTGCGGAGCTGGCGCATATCGCCGTTTCATGCGGGATGGATATGATCTGCATTCACGGGCGCACCCGCCGGCAGATGTATGCGCCGCCGGTGGATCTGGATAGCATCGCGCGGGTGTGTCAGACAGTGGGACACGCGATCCCCGTCATCGGCAACGGAGATATTTACTCCGCCGCGGACGCGCTGCACATGATGGAATACACCGGCTGTGACGGTGTGGCGGTGGCGCGGGGCGCCTGCGGCAATCCGTGGATTTTTTCCGAGATTGTCTGTGCGCTGGAGGGCGTGCCGTATTCCCCGCCCGACCGCACAGAGCGCCTGAAAACGGCAAGGGAGCATTTATCACTGCTGCGGCAGACCAAGGGGGAGCACACCGGGATATTGGAGGCGCGCAAGCACCTGGCGTGGTATATCAAGGGCATCCCCGGGGCAACCGCGGCGCGCTGCGCCATCAATCAGGCGACGGAGGCGGAGCAGATCGAGCGGATTTTAG
>DBGFNI010000094.1:0-13303 GCA_048527645.1 Eubacteriales bacterium
AGGTAAAAGAAGAAATTGCACGGCGGAGAACCTTTGCAATCATCTCCCACCCCGACGCGGGTAAGACAACGCTGACAGAAAAGTTTTTGCTGTACGGCGGCGCGATTCAGACTGCCGGATCCGTCAAGGGCAAGGCGGCTGACCGTCACGCCGTTTCCGACTGGATGGAAATGGAGCAGAAACGAGGCATTTCCATCACCTCTTCTGTGATGCAGTTTGAATATGAGGGATATTGCATCAACATTCTGGACACACCCGGACATCAGGACTTTTCTGAGGATACCTACCGCACGCTGATGGCGGCGGACAGCGCCGTCATGGTCATTGACGGGGCGAAGGGAATCGAGCCGCAGACCCGAAAACTGTTCAAGGTCTGCGCCATGCGGCATATCCCGATTTTCACCTTTATCAACAAGATGGATCACGACACCCGCGATCCGTTTGATCTGATTGACGAGTTGGAAAAGGAGTTTGGGATCGGCACATATCCGATGAACTGGCCGATCGGCTCCGGGGTGGATTTCAAGGGAGTATACGACCGAAAGGAAAAGCGTGTGCTGTCCTTTGCCGATGCGCACCGCGGACGCGACCGTCTGGCGTCGATTGACTGCGATATCACCGATACGGAAAAGCTGGATGAGCTGGTAGGCCCGTATCTGCGGGCAGATCTGGTGGAGCAGGTGGAGCTGCTGGAGGGTGCCAGCTTTGATTTTGATTTGGAAAAGGTGCACAACGGTCAGCTTTCCCCGGTGTTTTTCGGCTCCGCGCTCAACAACTTCGGAATCGAAATGTTTTTGGAGAATTTTTTGCAGATGACCACGCCCCCGCTGCCGCGGCAGGCAAACGGCGGGGAGATCACGGTGGATCCCTTTGACGATACGTTCTCTGCGTTTGTGTTCAAAATTCAGGCGAACATGAACAAGGCGCACCGCGACCGCATTGCGTTTATGCGCATTTGTTCCGGACGGTTTGACCGCGAGGAGGAATATTTCCATGTGCAGGGCGGGAAAAATCTGCGCCTGTCCCAGCCGCAGCAGATGATGGCGCGGGATCGCTCTGTGATTGATGAGGCATATGCCGGCGATATTATCGGCGTATTTGACCCCGGTATTTTTTCAATCGGCGACACGGTTTGCTCGCCCAAGCGCAAGGTGCAGTTTGAGGGGATTCCGACCTTTGCGCCGGAGGTGTTTGCCATGGTGGAGCAGGTAGACTCCATGAAGCGCAAGCAGTTCGCAAAGGGAATGAATCAGATTGCGCAGGAGGGTGCGATTCGGATTTTCTGCGAGCCGGGGGGCGGACTGGAGCAGGTCTATGTAGGCGTGGTCGGTGTGCTGCAGTTTGATGTGCTGCGTTCCCGCATGGAGAGTGAATACGGCGTTGCCTACCGGCAGACCAATCTGCCCTACACCTGCATCCGCCGGATTCCGGACGATGTCGATCCCAAATCGCTGTATCTCTTCCAGACTAAGTGGGTACAGGATTTTAAGGGGCGCAATTATCTTCTGTTTAACAGTGAGTGGTACATCGGCTACACGCTGGACCACAACGAGGGGCTGACCTTGCTGGAATTCGGAGAATCGTGATGAAAGAAAGCGGCGGCAAAGCGTATACGCTTTGCCGCCGCAGCATATCAATCGCCGGGCAAAACGCCCGGCGATGTTTTTTATACGGAAAGAATGTTTGTGGCGATTTGAAAGTATGCCAAAAGCGCCAGCGCATCCACGATGGTGGTGATGAACGGGCTTGCCATCACCGCCGGGTCAAAGCCGATTTTCTGCGCGACCATGGGGAGAACGCAACCCACCATTTTCGCGAGCAAAACGGAGACGACCAGCGTCAGACAGACTACCAAATCAATGGAAAGGGTGATGGAAGTATTTCCTAACAGCAAGCGATCAATCAGCCATATTTTGACAAAATTGCACGCTGCCAATGCGGAACCGCACAGAAAAGCAACGCGAATTTCGCGCCAGATCACGCGGAAAAAGTCAGAAAACTCGATTTCATTCAGTGCCAGACCACGGATGATCGTGACGCTGGACTGTCCGCCCGCGTTTCCGCCCGTATCCATCAGCATCGGGATGAACGCGATGAGCGCCGAACCGCCGATGATGGAGGAAATGGTTGTTTCAAAGTGCGAAATGATGCTGCCGGTGAAGGTAGCGGAAACCATCAGCAGCAGAAGCCACGGAATACGCTTGCGGAAGGTTTCAAAAATGCCGGTTCGCAGATAGGGCTTGTCGGAAGGGACGATAGCCGCCATCTTTTCGATGTCCTCTGTCGCCTCATCGGTCAGGACGTCGATTGCGTCGTCGAAGGTCACGATTCCGACCAGGCGGTCCTCGCCGTCAACCACGGGCAGGGCGATAAAGCCGTACTTATTCAGGCGGTTTGCCGCCTCTTCCTTGTCCTCGTGCGTGCCGATGGAGATGACATTGGTATTCATCAGTTCTCCCATCGGCGTGCTCCAGTCGGCGAGGAGCATGCTCTGCACGGTGGCGACGCCGAGCAGACGGCGGTCGCTGTCAATGATATAGCAGGTGTAAATCGTCTCCTTCTCCACTCCGGTTTCCCGGATGCGTGCAAATGCGTCGGAAACGGTCATGTTGGGGTGCAGCGAGACAAATTCCGTTGTCATGATGCTGCCGGCGCTGTCCTCGGGGTAGTTGAGGATCTGATTGATGGAGCGGCGCGTTTCATCGTCTGACTGCTTGATGATACGGCGGACCACATTGGCGGGCATTTCTTCGATGACGTCGACGGTATCGTCCACAAACATTTCGTCCAGGACGGCTTTGAGCTCGCGGTCGGAGAAGCGGGCGATCAGTTTTTCCTGATCTTCGGCTTCCAGCTCGACAAAGGTATCAGCTGCCAGCGTTTTGGGCAGAAGACGGAACAGGCGGATGCTGTCGGTGTCTTTCAGGTCCTCAAACAGGGGCGCGATATCCTCTGCGCGCATTTCCTTGAGTGTTGTGTAAAGCTTTGTAAACTGCTTGTTTTCCAGCAGCTGCTCGACCGCATCGGCGGTCAGTTCGGATACTTTTTCAGGCATGTTCAACTCCTCCTAAATTTTGATTTTTTAGGTAGGAAGGCGGTCCGGTCCGGGGCATAAAAACAGCCGCCGGACAGCATCGGCAATGTCCGTCGGCGAACAAAAATCCTGAAGGCAAACAGCAAAAACGCAACCCCGTTGCTTCTGACAGAATCGTCAGCGGGCAAAGCGTCTGATCAAAGAGGCGCTTTTGCAACCGAACGGCGCGCTGTATGGTGTTGCACGGTTTTGTATTCACCGGCCGGCATTGCCGTATGACTACCTCCTGCGTCCATTCGGTTTCACCTCGCTTGTTTTGTGAAATAATAGCATGGAAAAGCATTTGTCTTTTCGCGATGCCGTGTTGCCGGCAACGCTTAAAAAGGCACTTCTATTATATCGTATGAGCGGATGCTTTGTCAACGGAAACGGGAAATTTTTTTCCTTTTCTTTTGCGGTTTTTCTATGTTTGCGATCTGTGCTGTGCCAAACCGGAGAAAAGGTCTGCTCGCAAAACGCGTCGGGCAGACCCTGTTGCCTATCAGATATTTTGGGACGAAATGCGATCCACAAACTGCTGCATCTCTTCCTTGGAGCGCACGGAATGCGCTTGGCGGAGCAATTCCTGCTTCTTCTCTTCGCGCAGAGCGGAGAAAGCCTGCATGGCAGGCGGATATTGCGCGAGCGCGAAAGCCATGCCCAGCGGCAGTTCATTTGGCATCATGGGAAACACCTCCGATTATTAATATCTGTCGGTAGGTTGCCGCATTGCTTTTGCGATATACATGCCCGGCAGGCTAAGAAAACAGGAAAAACAGGAAAAGCATGCCACAAACAAAAGAAAGGTGATGGGCGGCAGATTGACTGTTGACAAACGGGGCGGGATATGTTACAATACGCAGGAATGTTACAGACGAGATTTCCATATGATGGTGGAGAATATAAGACAGAGGTAGCACGAAAAAATGGACATAGACAACCGATACAGAGCGGTATTTTTTGATTTGGACGGGACCTTGCTGGATACATTGGATGATTTGACTGATGCGGTGAACCGCACTATGGCGGACTTCTCATTTGCGCAGTACGACCGGGAACAGATCCGCAGCTTTGTCGGATACGGTGCGCGGCGCTTGCTGGAACGGGCGGTGCCCGCCGGGACGGATGAAAAAACACGCGAAGCGTGCTTTGATGTATTTCAAAGCTATTATCCGGCACAGACCGGTGACAAAACCATTCCGTATCCGGGCATTCCGGCGCTGCTCGGAACGCTCAAGGAGCGGGGAATCAAAACGGCGGTCATTTCCAACAAGCCGCACCAAGCGACCGTTGCGGTGTGCAATCACTTTTTCGGTGATCTGGTCAGCTTTGCACTGGGCGGCGACGAGCGCGTGCGCCCGCTCAAGCCCGCGCCGGATGCGTTGCTGTATGCAATGGAGCAGTTGGGGGTGACGCGGGAACAATGTATCTATGTCGGCGATGCGGACACGGATGTTCATTTAGCGCAAAACGCAAATATTCCCTGCATCAGCGTGACTTGGGGCTTTCGCTCCCGCGCGGAAATTGCAGCCGCGGGCGGAAAGGTGTTTGCCGATACGGTGGAGCAGCTGGAGGCGTTGCTGGAACAGGGACCGGCGGCAATGAAGGGGCTGTACTGACAGGGAACCGTCGCCTGCCGAAAAAGCCGTTTTTCCTGAAAAACCGCGAAAAATCTTTTCAAAACTATTGACATTTTGACGGAAATATGATATGATATCAGCATCGCCGGAAAAATGTCATATCCGGCCCGGTAGTTCAGTTGGTTAGAACGCTAGCCTGTCACGCTAGAGGTCGTGAGTTCGAGTCTCATCCGGGTCGCCATTTGCTGCTATGGCTCAGTTGGTAGAGCACATCCTTGGTAAGGATGAGGTCACCAGTTCGAATCTGGTTAGCAGCTCCAACAAACCTCTTTACAGCCGTAAAGGGGTTTTTTTATGAAACGACACGGCTTGGGGGCGGGTCTTAACGCGTGAGAAGGCGGAGCCGACCGGATGTTTTGCAGCGCTTACCGAAGGGCAGGGTATATGGGAGCAACAGAGATGAATGAATCCAAACCGATAAAACACTTTTCCGAGGCGGCGTGGCTGATCGGGCAAATTCTGATCGCGCTGGGAACGGTCATGATGGTGCGCGGTGATTTCGGCGTTTCCATGGTGGTGGCGCCGGCTTATCTGATTTCACAAAAAATCGGGCTGACCTTCGGCACCACGGAGTATCTGTTTCAGGCGGTGCTGCTGGCGGTGATGTGCTTGGTGATCCGCCGATTCAAAGCGACTTATCTTTTTGCGTTTTTCACCGCTGTGGTTTACGGTGCGATGGTAGATGGCTTCACGCTGCTGATCGGATTGGTGACATGGGACGGGATGCTGTTCCGCGCGACTGTCTGGATGCTTGGCATGGTTTTGGTTGCGGCGGGCGTTTCCTTTTGTTATCATACCTATCTTGCGCCGGAGGTGTATGAGCTGTTTGTCAAGGAGGTCAGCGGCGCATTCGGGTGGGAGATTCACCGCTTTAAGCTGTTCTATGATGGCTTTTCCTGTCTATTCGGCATTGCGCTTTCCTATTTATTCTTCGGTGAGCTACGGGGAATTTGGTTTGGCACGGCGCTGTGCGCGCTGCTCAACGGGCACCTGATCGGCTACTTCAGCCGCCTGTTTGAAAAGCATATTGACTTTTCACCCCGCTTTCCCGCGATGGCGCGTTGGATGAAGATTTAACGCGGTGTGCTTGGGGAGAGCATGCGGACGCATCTGTGCCGCGCAATGGCGTGGAACAGCATGATAAAACAGCGCCGCACTGCGTATTGCAGTGCGGCGCTGTTTTATTGTTTTCTGCATGGTCGGCGTGACAAATCAGCCGCCGAGGTATGCTTTTTTCACCTTGTCGCTTTGCAACAATTCTTTTCCGGTTCCCGACAGTGCGATCTGCCCGTTTTCCAGAACATACGCCCGGTCGGAAATCGCCAGGGATTTTCCGGCGTTCTGCTCCACCAGCAACACGGTGGTGCCGTTGCGATGGAACTGCTGGATGATCTCGAAAACCTGATCGACCAGCAGGGGGGAGAGTCCCATGGAGGGTTCATCCAGCATCAGCAGCTTGGGGCGGCTCATCATGGCGCGTCCCATTGCAAGCATTTGCTGTTCACCGCCGGACAGCGTGCCCGCGATCTGATCTTTTCGCTCGCTGAGGCGAGGGAAAAAGGAATAGATTTCTTCAATGCTTTTCTTGATTTGCTTTTTATCCTTTTCAATAAAAGCGCCCATCAGAAGATTCTGATATACGGTCAGCTCGGCGAAAACACGTCTGCCCTCGGGAACCTGCGCCATGCCCATGCGGATGATCTTATGGCAGGGCGTTTTGGTGATGTTCTGCCCGTCAAAGGTGACGGTGCCGCTGTGGGAGGGGATCAATCCGATGACGCTCTGCATGGTGGTAGTTTTGCCGGCGCCGTTGGCGCCGATCAGGGTGACGATTTCGCCCTGATTGACCTCAAAGCTGATGCTTTTCAGTGCCTGAATCACGCCGTAATAAACCGAAAGATCCTTAACTTCCAATAATGCCATGTGCTTAACCTCCGATGTACGCTTTGATGACTTCGGGATTGTTCAGTGCTTCCTGGGTCTTTCCCTGCGTGAGCACGGTGCCGAAGTTTAAGACGGTAATTTCATCGCACAAGCCGGATACGAATTTCATATCGTGTTCGATGAGCAGAATGGTCATGTCGAATTGATCGCGGATATAACGGATGACGTCCATCAGCTCCGCGGTTTCGTGCGGATTCATGCCGGCTGCCGGCTCATCCAGAAGCAAAAGCTTCGGATTGGTGGCAAGGGCACGGGCGATTTCCAGCTTGCGCTGCTTTCCGTAGGGGAGGTTGCAGGAGAGGTTGTTGCGTTCTTCTTTCAGATCGACAATCTCCAGAATCTCTTTTGCACGTTCGCGCATCCGCTTTTCCGTATCAAAATGGCCGGGGAGGCGGAGCATGCTGGTGAACGGATTGCACTTGAATTCCGGCTGATTATGCAGCCCGACCAGCACATTGCGGATGACGCTCATGTTGCTGAACAGGCGGATATTCTGGAAGGTGCGGGCGATTCCCTTGTGGTTGATGGTTTCCTGGCTTTTGCCGTTGAGCTCTTCGCCGTTGAGATAAAAGGTTCCGGCGGTGGGCTGATAAACGCCGGTGAGCATATTGAACACTGTCGTTTTTCCGGCACCGTTCGGTCCGACCAGCCCGTAAAGCTGCTTCTTGTGAATTTGCAGATTCAGATCCTGCACGGCCTTCAGTCCGCCGAAGGAGATGCCCAGATTTTTGGTTTCCAATACGAACTCTGACATATCACTTCTCCTCCTTGCCGTGATCTTCGGGGGCGTCGGTATCTGCTTCTGCCTCTGCGGTTTGCAGATCGACACTGAGCACTTCGTCCATTTTGATCTTGGTGTCGATTCTGTCCCATGCCGCAGCGTCGTCCTGAATATTTTCCGGCTTTTTCTGCTTTCGGCTGAGTTTCTCCATCAGCTTTTTGATGTTCAGCTTTTCCTTCAGGGGACGGAACGCGGGAGCGTTATTGAACAGGATCATAAAGATCAGAATGAGCGCGTAAATCAGATATTTCAGCGCTGCCAGATCACCGGAAAGGTTACTTTGCAGTGTCAGGTTGATAAAGGTGATCAAAGCTGCCGCAATGATGGAGCCGTTGATGCTGCCCATGCCACCCAAAACAACCATAACCAGAATTTCGATGGAATAATTGTAGGAGAAAAACGTATACAGCACAGGTGTGGTGAAGTGACCGTAGAGCACGCCTGCCACGCCGGCAAAGAAAGCGGAAATGACGAACACAAACAGCTTGTAAAACGTCACATTGATACCCATGGCGCGTGCGGCGATCTCGTTGTCACGGATGGAGGTGATCGCGCGTCCGTGCTTGGAACGGATCAGGTTCTGACTTAAGAACAGAACGATCAGTACTACGATAAAAGAGACAATGAACAGCTTTTCGGTGGGATACTTTTTTGTGCTCAGTCCCATAGCGCCGCCGAAGACATCGAGGTTTTTGCAGATGTTTCGCACGATTTCACCGAATGCCAGCGTCACAATGGCAAGATAGTCGCCCTTCAGCCGCAGCGCGGGCAGGCCGATGATAAAGCCGAAAATTGCCGCGGTGATACCGCCCACCAGCATGGATAAAATCAAAACGACCAAAGCGTTGTTGATATAGGTATGCATCACATTGGCAAAGCAGCAGCCCAGATACGCGCCGACGCACATAAAGCCCGCGTGACCCAGACTCAGCTCTCCCAAAAAGCCGACCACCAGATTGAGGGATACGGCAAGGATGATGCTGTATGCGACACGCACAAGCAGGCTGACGGTGGAACGCTGCAAGGCTCCGGCGGAATTGAGTACAGCCATGACAATCAAAAACAGAAGAATGACGATATAGTTGATATAGTTTTTCAGCTTGAAGGAGGATTTTACATTTTTCACAAAGCTCATCGTCACACCTTCTCTCTTCTTTTTTTGCCGAGGATTCCACTGGGCTTGATGAGCAGAATCAGAATCAGAATGGCAAATTCAATGGCAGTCGTATATGCGTCGATACCGGGAATGCTCAAACAGATTTTTTCTACAACGCCAAGCAACACGCCGCCGATCATCGCACCGGGAATCGAGCCGATTCCGCCGATAACCGCCGCGGTGAACGCTTTGATACCGGGCATAGAACCAAGTGTCGGGGTGACAGCGGGGATTTGCAGCAGATAAAACAGGCTTGCAAACGCTGCCAAAAACGAGCCGATTGCGAAGGTGATCATGATGATGCGGTTGACATTCACGCCCATCAGCTGCGCGGCGCCCCGGTCTTCGGAAACAGCGCGCATGGCGCGGCCGACATTGGTCTTTTTGATAAACAGGGTCAGAATGACCATGATCAAAGCGCCGATCACAAGTGTCAAAAGTGTTTTCAGCTTGATTTCGATCGGTCCGAGAGAAAGGTTTTTGTCAAACAGGGTGGGAATCGAAATCGGACGCGACTTGGAACCGAAAATTAGCTGTGCAATGCTTTGCAGCAAAAAGCTCACGCCGATGGCAGTGATCAGCACGGCAAGCGGAGAGGCGCTGCGCAGGGGTTTGTACGCAAAGCGCTCAGTGATCACACCGAACAGTGTGCAGATCACGATCGACGCCGCAAGTCCGATGAAAATGTTTCCGGTTGAGGACAAAGTCACAAGAATCGCATATGCGCCGACCATGATGATATCGCCGTGTGCAAAGTTCAGCATTTTCGCAATGCCGTAAACCATGGTATACCCAAGGGCGATCAGTGCATATATGGCACCCAGACTGAGTCCGTCGATGAATGTACTCATAGAAGTTCTCCTTAAAAGAATCGTATGGCCGGAGAATTGCTTTACCCCGGCCATACAAACATGACATCTGTCATTTATCGGATCCGGCGGATCCGTGCGTCAGGTGACACCGACGTATCGATTGTTACAATTACTGAATCTCGACAATAGTGGGAACCTTGTTGCAAGCGCCGTCGGTACCCCAGGACATCTGACCGGTTACACCGGTGTAAGAGAAGGAGTCAGCGGTGATTGCCTTGACAACCATATCGCACAGATCGGATGCGGAAATGTTTTTGTCATCCACGCCTGCTGCTTTCATTGCTTCATAGATGATGTAAATTGCATCATAGCCGTCAGCAGCGAACTGGTCGGGCTTGGAGTTGTACTTCTTCTCGTAAGCGGAAACGAAAGCGGAAACCTTCTTTTCAGCGCTGTTGACGTCGAAGGGCGTGATGTACTTGATGTGGTTGGTGACTGTCTCGTCGATCTGATCGACAATGCCGTCCAGACCGTCGCAGCCGAACAGGAGCGCGTCACAGTTCTTGGAAACGCAAGCCTTTGCAATCAGACCTGCCTCGGTGTAGTAGATGGGCAGGAAAATGACGTCGCAATCCTTCAGCGCCTCAACCTGCGTGGAGAAGTCCTTCTTGTTCTCTGCGTCAAAGGACTGCTCGATGTATTCCTTGTTCAGCTTTGCCATCTCTTCCTTGAACGCTTCGTAGATACCCTTGGAATAGGGATCGCTGGTGTCGTAGATGCAGCCGATCTTTTCGAACTTCTTCTCAACCAGCTCCTGCGCAGCCAAAACGCCCTGGTCAGGGTCGCCGAAGCAGACGCGGAACGCGTTGGGACGGTTTGCAATGACATTTGCCGCGGATGCGGAGGGGGTAATAAAGAACAGGTTATCCTCTGCTGCCTTGGATGCGAAGGATTCGCAGGAACCGGAGGTCACACCCCCCAGAGCGATCTGCATACCGTCGTCAAACAGTGCGTCATAGCCGGAAGCAGCATCCTCTGCGGTTGCTTTGTCATCTTTAATGTCGAAGTAGAAATCAACACCGTTCAGACCGCCTGCCGCATTAATTTCTTCTACTGCAAGCTGTGCACCCTGCTGTACAGAAATACCGTAGGAGGAAGCATCGCCGGTCAGAGGGCCGGTTGCGCCGATGAAGTAGCCGTCATACTTCTTCTTGTTGCAGCCGTAAAAACATGCTGTCAGCATCACGAGCGCCAAAACGAGGCTCATGATTTTCGTAAATCTTCTCATAGTTTAATACCCCTTTTATTTTATATTTATTTCCATCGGTTTTCGGTACAGAGCCGGTGCCGATAAAAATACAAATATGAATAATAATGTAATAATAATATGGGATTATGATAGCACAATTTTATAGCCATGTCAAGAGTAAAATGTTTGAATTGTGACGTTTTATGACGGCTTTGTGTTGCTTTGTTTTGTGAAATATGTTACAATCAAGTATCATGATCGCCGTTCCGGCGTCGCCGCCGGTTCGGATGGCGGCACGGCAACGCCCTGATTTTCTATGCGAATGCCGGGAAAGGGAGAACAGAATGAAAGAATATACCATTCACCGATTTGACACTGTTGAGGAGAGCCAAAACGCGCCCTGGACTGCTGTTTCACAATACTGCTGGGGCGGTGCGTACCGCCCGCAGATGCGGGCACAGATCGCCTTGGTGGCAGGCACTGGGTTTGTCTGCCGCATGCAATGCGACGAGCGGGAGCCGGTCGCGCGCTATGATTCTTATTTTTCGCCGGTTTACACCGACAGCTGCATGGAGTGGTTCTGTGCGTTCGGCGGGGAGGGGGATCCACGTTATCTGAATGTGGAAAGCAATTCCCGCGGCGCGTGCCTGTGCGAGATCGGCACCTTCCGAGGGGACAGAAAAGACGCCTCGACGGACGGGCGCACGCCGCCGGTTTCGGTGCTTGCGCAGCCCTTGGTGGCGGGATGGTCGCTTGAAACCGTGGTTCCTTTTGAGACGATTGCGCGGCTGTTCGGCGTGGAGGAGTCGTTTTTTGTGCCGGGCAGGGTGCTGCGCGGCAACCTGTACAAGTGTTGTGAGACGGACCCTTTTACACACTTTGCTGTGTGGAATCCCGTGTCAAGTCCCACGCCGGATTTTCATCGCCCGGAATCCTTCGGCCGATTTGTGATCGGAGACTGATCCGGCGGACAGACAAAAGAGAAACACGCCGCACGGCTTGCCGTGCGGCGTGTTTTTGCGGATGTGTTCAGCAGAAGTATTTTTTGTCCAGACAGCGCAACTGTACCGCTTCCGCGACGTGTGTGGCGCGGATGACCTCGCTTTCATCCAGATCTGCAATGGTGCGTGCGACGCGTAAAACGCGGTCATGTCCCCGTGCGCTCAGCCCCATGGAGTCATAGGCGCGCTTGAGAATTTTCTCAGCGCCGTCATCGGTGGGACAGTATTGATTCAGCTGTGCGTGGGTAAGATGTGCGTTGGAACGGACGCTGTCGCCGCCGTTTTCGTACCGTGCGGCGGCAAAGGCGCGCGCTTTTTCCACGCGCTGTCGGATGTGCGCGGAAGACTCGGCGGGCGTTTTTTGCTGCAATTCCTCATATTGAAGGGTGGGAATTTCGATCTGCAGATCGATGCGGTCAAGGAGCGGACCGGATATTTTGGAAAGGTACCGACGAATATCCTCTGGTTTGCAGGTGCACTTTCCGGACGGATGACCGTAATAGCCGCAGCGGCAGGGATTCATGGCGGCGACCAGCATGAAACGGCATGGGAAAGTCACCTTGGCGTTGGCGCGGGTGATGGTGACCTGTCCGTCCTCCATCGGCTGGCGGAGCACCTCGGTAGCGCGCTTGTCAAATTCCGGCAATTCATCTAAAAACAGCACGCCGTTGTGTGCGATGGATATTTCACCCGGCTTGGGGACGGCGCCGCCTCCTGCGAGACCCACGGGACTGATGGTGTGATGCGGGGCGCGGAAGGGGCGCGCTGTGATCAGAGAGACGCCCGGCGGCAGCATCCCGCAGACAGACTGAATTTTCGTCACCTCAACCGCCTCGGGCAGCGAAAGGGCGGGCAGAATGGAGGGCAGACGCTTGGCAAGCATGCTCTTTCCGGTGCCGGGCGGGCCGATGAGCAGCACATTGTGCTGTCCGGCGGCGGCGATTTCCAGCGCGCGTTTTGCCTGAAACTGTCCGACCACGTCGCAGAAATCCAGCTGTCCTCTCTCGCTTTGATATGCAAGCGTTTTCGGGTCGAAAACAGCAGGTGCAATTTGCTCTCCGCCGTTGAGATGTTCGCACAGCTGGCGGATGTCATCCACACCGTAAACGGTGATGCCCGGTATGACAGAGGCTTCAGCTGCATTTTCTTTGGAAACGAAAAGTCTTTTTTTGCCGGCGCGCCGTGCAGCGTCTGCCATACACAAAACGCCGTTGACGCCGCGGACACTGCCGGACAGAGACATTTCGCCGATGAAGCACGCGTCAAAAAGCTGCGCTTGCGGCGAAATCAGACCCGCGCAGCACAGAATGGAAATGAGCATGGGCAGATCCAGGGCGGAGCCCTCCTTGTGCTTATCTGCGGGTGCGAGATTCAAGGTGATTGCCAGACCGGAAAACGACATGCCGCTGTTGTGCGCAGCTGCCTGAATACGCTCCTTGGCCTCCTTGACGGCAAGATCCGGCAGCCCGACAATTTCAAAATGCGGAATGCCGGCGCTGGCATTGCACTCGACGGTCACGGTGTATCCGGACACACCTTCCAATCCTGCGCTGTAGACGATGGATAACATAAGATATTCTCCTCTGCTGCGGATGTTGTTCTGATTATAAAACATTTTATCGTATTTTGGAGAAAAATGCAACATTT
>DBGFNI010000095.1:0-3235 GCA_048527645.1 Eubacteriales bacterium
TGTTTTTCACATGTTTTCTCGGAGGACAGATATGATTTCGGATATCGGCGCGCGGATTCGGCAGCTGCGTCAAAAAAAGCATATGACGCAGGGCGATTTGTGCGGGGAGCACATCTCCCGCAATATGCTCAGCATGATCGAAAACGGCAAAGCGACGCCGTCTCTGGAAACGCTCGATTTTCTTGCGCAGCAGCTGAATGTTTCGCTCTCATATTTGCTGGCGGACGACGGGGAGGCGGCGCTGTTTGATCAGGCGGATCATTTGGAAGAGCTCACGGCGCTGTATGAAAAAAAGAACTGGCAGGGAGCGATCGACTGCGCGGAAATGCATGGTCTGTCTGATGACCGGGTACATTTGATTTTAAGCGACTGTCATATGCAGCTTGGTGTGCAGGCATATCAAAACGGCTTATTTTTGGCCGCAAAAGATGCACTGAACCGTTCGCTGTGGTATATCCGGCGCACCCGGTATCCGACGGAGTCCATTCAGGAGACGGTTGCGCTGTATCAGTATTTGCTGGAGCAGCTGTTATACGGAGACGAAAGCAAAAAGCTAAGCGACCTTTCGGATGAAAAGCAGCGGGAAATCCTATACAGACTGCTTCCCGCGGCGAAGGAAGCCGGTAATACGGCGCCGGATTTTGCTGATGTACTGACGGAGAAATGCCACCGCGACCTGATACACGCCTTGCAACGGATGCATCAGGGTGCCTGGCAGGAGGCAAAAGACCTGCTGCTCTGCGTGCTGCCGGATCCATCCGTGCAGAAAGATACGATGCTGCGCCTGATGATATACCGATATTTAGAATCTTGTTACTGCGCGCTTCGCCAATTTGAGCAGGCGCATGAATATGCGTCGCAAATCAACGCGTTGATTGCTCACATGCGCGGAACATTGGGGGCGGCACATTCTTGACTGATTGTAATTTAAACGGGGGAAGAAAACATGAATCCATATTTTTTGCCTGCGGCAATTTGTTTGCCGCGCTGCGGAGTGCAGAAATCCTGGAGTGTGATCGCATGTGATCAATACACCTCTGAGCCGGAATACTGGGACGAGACGAGGCGGATCGTCGGCGACGACCCTTCCACGCTGCATATGATCTTTCCCGAGATCTATCTGGAGGAGCAGGGTGCACAATGCCGGATTGAGCAGATTAACGAGACGATGCGGCACTACCGTGACGATGTGCTTTGCGTCTACCCCGAAACATATGTATACATCGAACGCACGCTGCACAACGGCAAAGTGCGCCGTGGACTGCTCGGCCTGATTGATCTGGAGCAATATGACTTTCACAAGGGATCCAACAGCCCGGTGCGCGCCACGGAGGGAACGGTGCTCTCGCGAATCCCGCCGCGCGTGAAAATCCGCGAAAACGCCGTTTTGGAGCTGCCGCATGTGATGCTGCTGTACGACGATGCGGAGGACGCGATGTTTCAGGCGCTTTGCGGCGGCAAAAACAGGATGAAAAAGCTGTATGATACCGATCTGATGCAGCAGGGCGGTCATATTACGGGTTGGGCGCTCTCGGCGGATGACTTTGCCGTGGTGGACCGAACCATGCAGCAGCTGGGAGATCAGCAAGCGTTTTCCGGAAAATACGGCGTAGAAGAGCATACCGCGCCTCTGATTTTTGCCGTCGGGGACGGGAATCATTCTCTCGCAACGGCAAAGCAGTGCTATGAAAATCTGAAAGCCCAGATCGGCGCCGAGAAGGCAGCCGCTTCACCTTCAAGATATGCGTTGACGGAGTTGGTCAACATTCACGACGCTTCGCTGGAATTTGAGCCGATCTACCGCGTTTTGTTCGGAGCCGATGCCTTCGAGGTCATGCGCGCGTGGGAGAAGTATTGCCCGCGGCTTGTAAAGAACCCGGACGCACCGCATCCCGGCGCACATCAGTTTCAGGTGATCAGCAGTGATCTCTCCTGCAAAATTGAAATACCCGATCCTGCTTTTCAGTTGCCCGTTGGAACGCTGCAAGCATTTTTGGACGATTTTGTGGCAAAGCATGACGGTGTCAAGCTGGATTACATTCACGGCGTTGCTTCAACAAAGGCTCTGGCATCGCAGGATAACGCAGTGGGCTTTCTGTTTGAGGGCATGGAAAAGTCTGATCTGTTCCGCACCGTGATTTTGGACGGCGCTCTGCCGCGAAAAACGTTTTCCATGGGTGAAGCGCATGACAAGCGGTATTATTTGGAGTGCCGCGTCATTCAGTGATAAAATCAGGAAAGACTCATTGTAGCTTTGAAAATCACAGGTAATCCCTCGCCGCACACGACTGACTGCTATCAAAAACGAAAAGAAAAGGAAAGAATCGGAGGAACGCACCGTGACGGAAACCGGATATTTGCAGGCACCGCTGCAGGATGAAAGCGATATAAAAATCTTTATTCTGTTTTTAATGAACAGT
The DNA here is from genome assembly GCA_048527645.1 of Eubacteriales bacterium. GTDB lineage: Bacteria > Bacillota > Clostridia > Oscillospirales > CAG-272 > HGM12669. The sequence goes on from DBGFNI010000095.1 coordinate 2,421, forward strand.
ATCGGCACGCCTTTAGAATATGCAGACATTTCCGATATTGTTGTTCAAAACGGTGTGGTTTCTCCCTTTGATTTCTGTCTGAACTTTCCGGACTTGATCGACAGCGGTCATATCCGCATTGAAAACGACGGAGATCGGGCACTGTACACGGTGACAGACAGTGGAAAGGATGTTGCTGAGAATCTCAACGGAAAACTGCTGCGCTCCACCAAGGAAAAAGCGCTTACCAACGCGAAGATGCTTCTGGATCTGAAAAAGACCAAGTCTGATCTGAAGTATCGGATTGAAGATCTACCGGACGGGCGGTGTCGTTTTACCATCCGCTACCGCGATCACTTTGAGGATGTTCTGACGCTGTCTGTCGTCACGGAAAACAGAATGGTTGCCGAGCGAATGCAGCTGAACTTTGAGAACCATCCGGAAACCTTCCGCCGCTCCCTGATGGCGCTTTTGGACAACCGTTCGACGATGGTTTCAAAGGACAGTCCTTTACGCCGTCCGTAAATCCGAAACAATGGCAAATAAATGCACTTTTTCTTTGAAAATCCGAAAAAGTGCTTGACAAACTCCTTGCTTTGTGCTATGATTATCGAGCGGTTGTAAAACCGCGGATACGCGGGTGTAGTTCAATGGTAGAATTCCAGCCTTCCAAGCTGGTTACGTGGGTTCGATTCCCATCATCCGCTCCAGCTATGTACCTGTAGCTCAGTTGGATAGAGCAACTGCCTTCTAAGCAGTAGGTCGGGGGTTCGAATCCCTCCAGGTACGCCAATTTCAATATGGTGGGTGTAGCTCAGTTGGTTAGAGCGTCAGGT
>DBGFNI010000096.1:0-16947 GCA_048527645.1 Eubacteriales bacterium
CAGGGCTTTATGCTTTGCGACCGACTGCATCACAGCCTGATCGAAAAGCGCGTCAACGATCTGCTGCACCGCAGTCAGCACATGGTGCTGGTATATTTGGAGCGCAACGGCGGCAGCGCGACGCAAAAGGATATCAGTGGCTTTTTCAAGGTCAGTCCGGCGGCAATGACCGTCACGGTGCAGAAGCTGGAGCGGATGGGATATGTTGCGCGCAAAGCGAAGGAAGCAGACAACCGCAGCAAGGATATTTTGCTGACGGCGGCGGGTAAAGGACTGCTCTCCCGGACAAAGGCAATGTTTGATGAGATTGACGGCGCGATGTTCAGCGGCTTTTCGCAGATAGAATTGGAGCAAATGATTGATTTCTTCAGCAGAATGGAGAAAAATCTGCGGCACAAAGAAGCGGAGCTGGAAAGCAATGCGCCGCGACAGGAATAAAGACAGGAGGCTATACGGATGGATGCAACGCAAAATACGCAGAAAAAGAAAAATACATCCGCAGTGGGTCTGCGCCGTTGGGGGAAGTATATCAGACCGTATTTACCGTACTTCATCATCGGACCGGTATGCATGATCGTCGAGGTGATCGGCGAAGTGGTCATGCCGAAATATCTGGCGGCGATTGTCACTGCGGGAACAGAGGGCACGCTCACGGTGGGAAAGAGCATTTTCTGGGCGGGCATGATGATTCTCACGGCGCTGGGTATGATGGCAGGCGGCGTGGGAGGCGCATATTTCGGCGCGAAAGCGTCGGTCAATTTCGCGGCAGATCTGCGGGTGGATATTTACGGCAAGGTGCAGAAGTTTTCATTTGCCAATATTGACCGATTTTCCACGGGGTCTCTTGTCACGCGGTTGACCAACGATGTGACGCAGGTGCAGAATTTTGTCAACATGATGCTGCGCATGTGCCTGCGCGCGCCAGGTATCATGATCGGTGCGCTGGTGATGGCAATCATGCTGCGCCCTTCCCTCTCCGTGGTGTTTGCCGTGTCGATTCCCGTGCTGTTTTTCTCCGTGATCGGACTGATTCGCGTCGGCTTTCCCCGTTTTGCGAAGATGCAGGAAAAGATCGACGGATTGAATTCCACTGTGCAGGAAAATATTACCAATGTCCGCGTGGTGAAATCCTTTGTCCGGCAGGACTTTGAGGAGAAAAAATTTCAGCATGCCAACCGTGACCTGAAAAAAACGGGCATGAGCGCGATGAATGTGATGATCCTGATGTCCCCGGTGATGACCCTGGTGATGAATCTGACCGTCATTGCCGTGCTGTGGTTCGGCGGGCAGATTGTGCTGGGCGAAGCCAACATGATCGGCGGCATGCGGATCGGCGATTTGTCGGCGTTTATCACCTATGTGACGCAGATTTTGTCCTCGCTGATGATGGTGACGATGATGCTGATGATGTCGTCGCGTGCGCTTGCCAGCGCAAAGCGAATCCGCGAGGTGCTCGACGAGGAGCCCGATCTGGATGACAGCCGCGCGGCATACCCGGAGCGAAGGGTGGAAAACGGCGCGGTCGAATTCCGCGATGTGTCGTTCCGCTACTATAAAAACAGCGAGGAGGAAGTGCTGCGGCACGTCAATTTGTCGATTCCGGCAAAGGCAACGGTGGGAATCATCGGTTCAACCGGGTGCGGAAAAAGCACGCTTGTCTCCATGATTCCGCGCCTGTATGACTGCGACGGGGGCGAGGTGCTGATTGACGGGATAAACGTCAAGGATTACTCTCTGTACCATCTGCGGGAAGGCGTCGGCATGGTGCTGCAGAAAAATGTCCTCTTCTCCGGCTCCATCGCATACAATCTGCGCTGGGGAGATGAGGAGGCAACCGTCGAGCAGATCGCGGCCGCCGCGCAAAGCGCACAGGCGGACGGCTTTATCCGCAGCTTCACCAAGGGGTACGACACGGACCTCGGTCAGGGCGGCTCGAATGTTTCGGGCGGACAAAAACAGCGTCTTTGTATCGCCAGAGCCCTGCTCAAAAAACCGAAAATTCTCATATTAGACGATTCGACCTCCGCGGTGGATACTGCGACGGAGGCGCAGATTCGTCTTGCGTTCCGTCGCGAGCTCAAAGACTCGACAAAAATCATCATTGCACAGCGCATCACCTCGGTGATGGAGGCGGATCTGATTGTGGTGATGGAAGACGGCGCGATCGTCGGAGCGGGTACCCATGAGGAATTGATGCAAAACAATGAAACCTATCGGGAAATCTATGATTCCCAGATGGAAAATAAGACGGAAAAGGAGGGAGCGTAATGGCAAAACGTACGCTGGAGGAGCTGCAAAAGCAATACGCTTCCCTCGGTAAGGCGCCGAAAAACAGCGGAATGGGAGGCCCTCCCGGCCCCGGCGGTCCGCACGGTCCCGGCGGCAGAAGAGGCGGGCCGAGCGGCATGAAAGGAAAGCCGAAAAACACCCGGCAAACCATCAAAAGGCTGATGGGCTATCTGGAGGACAGCTGGGGCAAACTGATTTTGGTTCTCGTTTTTATGCTGACCAGCACCTGCACCTCCCTGATCGGTTCTTATATGCTCTCGCCGATTATCAACCGGATTGCCGGCGTGGAGACGACGGCGTCGTCCGGGGCGCTTGCGGTGTGGGCAGATCGGATCATTGAATCGTTCAGCCGGCTGCCGCTGATCGAAAGCGTCATGGCAAGCAGCCGCTTTGCAGAGGTGATGACCTATTTGCTTTCCGCCCTGATTCTGATGCTGTGTGTGTATCTGGTCGGCGTGGTGAGCACCTACGGACAGGGGAAATTGATGATGATTGTTTCCCAGAACACTGTAGAAAAAATCCGGAACGACCTGTTCGGAAAATTGCAGACCCTGCCGGTACGCTTCTTTGACAAGAATCCGACCGGCGAGGTGATGAGTCGGTTTACCAATGATATTGATAACATTGATACCATGCTCAATAACTCTCTGACCAGCCTGGTTTCCGGCACGGTCACGCTGATCGGCACCTTTGTGTTCATGATCACGACGAACTGGATTCTGACGCTGATCACCGTTGTGTTCATTCCGATTTTCGCACTGGGCGGCGCCGCGATCGGCCGCGCCGGACAGAGATATTACACCGGGCAGCAGGCGGCGCTGGGCGCGGTCAACGGGTATATTGAGGAGAGCGTCACCGGGCAGAAGGTGATCAAGGTATTCAACCACGAGCACACCTGCGTGGAGGAATTCTCCGAGCTCAATGACGACATGCGCGATAAGCAGTTCAAAGCGCAGTTCTGGGGCGGCGTGATGGGTCCGATTATGGGCAACACCTCTCAGATCAGCTATGCCATCACGGTGGGCGTCGGCGGAATCATGATGGTGACCTCCAACTTCACACCCGGCGCACTGACCGTGTTTTCAAATTATTCCCGCCAGTTTTCCATGCCGATCAACATGATTTCTCAGCAGACCTCCACGGTTTTGGCCGCTTTGGCAGGCGCGGAGCGCGTATTTGCCGTGATGGATGAGGCGCCGGAGGAGGCGGATGCGCCGGGGGCAACGGATATGAACGGAATGCGCGGGCTGGTGGAGCTGGAGCATGTGACCTTCGGCTATGACCCGGACAAAACAATTCTCAAAGACATTTCTTTGTACGCGAAGCCGGGACAGAAAATCGCCTTTGTCGGCTCAACCGGCGCAGGTAAAACGACCATTACCAATCTGCTCAACCGTTTCTACGATATTGATCAGGGAACGATCACGATCGACGGCGTTGATATCCGCAACATCAAGCGGGAATCGCTGCGGCAGAACATCGCTATGGTTTTGCAGGATACGCATCTGTTCACCGGGACGGTGATGGAGAACATCCGCTACGGCAGACCGGACGCAACCGACGAAGAGGTGATTGCCGCGGCAAAAACGGCGAGTGCACATTCCTTTATCATGCGTCTGAGCGACAATTATCAGACGATGCTGCAGGGAGACGGGGCAAATCTGTCGCAGGGGCAGCGGCAGCTGCTGAACATTGCGCGTGCCGCCCTGTCCAAAGCGCCGATTCTGGTGCTGGATGAGGCAACCTCCTCCGTGGATACCCGAACGGAGCGCCATATCGAGCACGGAATGGATCGGCTGATGCAGAACCGCACGACATTTGTCATTGCACATAGGCTTTCCACGGTACGCAACGCAGACGCGATCATGGTGCTGGAGCACGGTGAGATCGTGGAGCGCGGCGATCATGACAGCCTGCTTGCCCAAAAAGGACGGTATTACGAGCTGTACACCGGGCAGAGGGAACTGGATTAAACCCGGAGAAAAAGAATAAAGCCCCGCTGTTTGTCTCTGACAGACAGCGGGACTTTTGGCGTTTGACAAAAAGCGGCGTACAAAAGGCACGCAGGGCACTTTACGGCGCGTCACACACATAGCATTTGCGGATGCCGTAGTAGGAAAAGCACGCAACGGCGTGCGCGTCAATCCGCTCGCCGCACATCACGATGGGAACGGCAGGCGGGCAGGCGACGTTCGGTGCAAGCAGCACCTTGCCGCAGCTGTCGCAGGCGTCTATTTCTTCACCTGCGAAAGCAGACGCTTGCCGTACCGAAAAAACGCGCTGCGGCACAAAGAAGGCGGGTGGCTCGGTGTGGAGCGGCGCTTTGCGCGGCAACGTACAGAGCACCTCGACCAACCGCTTAGGCGCGTCTGCGCCGTTTTGCGGCGAAAACATCATGACCGTGAAATCCGGGTCGGAAAACTCGCAGAATATCTGCTGCTGCGCAAGGATCGCAGACAGCTCTGTCCCGGTATAGCCCAGGGGTTTGGCGCACAGGGTCAGCTTGAGCGCCTCTTCGCCGTAGAGCACAAAGCCCTGCTCTGCCAGACGGCTCCGGCATTGCTGCATCTGCGGCAGAAAAGCCGCGAGCTGCGCCCGATAATCCTCTGACAGATAGCGGTTGACCGCATCCAGCGACTGCAAAATCAGATAGGAGGGGCTGGTCGAGCCAAACAGCGCCAGCGCGCGCTTTGCCTGGGATGCAAAAAACGGCGGACACAGCTTGGAAATATGCAGATATGCGGCGCCGGTCAGCGCGGGCAGCGTCTTATGCGCGGAATCACAGCAAAGATCCGCGCCCAAATCCATCGGATGGCGGGATTGCGGCAAAAACTTCAGATAAGCGCCGTGCGCGTTATCCACCAAAAGCAAAACGCCGTGCCGATGGCATACCGCGGCGATCGGGGCGAGATTTTGCAGATTGCCGAGATAGTCGGGTGCGGTGAGATAGACCGCCGTTGGCTTGTCCTTCGCCCGGGTCAGATACGTTTCCACTTGCTGCGCCGTCAGCGTGCAGGAGAGATAAGAGGCTTGCGTCTGCGGCAGCATCCAAAGAATGTCAAAATCCAGCAGTGCGGCGGCGCTGAGAAATGCGCGGTGCACATTCCGCCCTGCGGCAATGACCGGCTTTTGCCCGTTTTGCCCCGCAAAAAGCACCGCGAGATACAGCATGGCGCGGATCGCGTGGGAAGAGCCCTCTGTGGAATAGAAGGTGTGCGCACCGAACAGTTCGCCCGCGTTTTCCTCACTTTCGCGGATGATGCCGCTTGCCTCATACAGGCTGTCTGCACCCGCAATCTCCGTCAGATCGCGCGCTTCCGCGCCGGTCAGCGTCACGCCCTTGTGCCCCGGCATGTGAAGCCGGCAGGGGTTGCTGCCAATATAGCGGCTGACAAAATCACAGATCGGCGTATTCATGCGTTTTCCTGTCCCATGGCGCGGACGGCGGCAACCAAAATCGCGCACTCCATGCGCTTGCGGAACAGCTCGCAGCCGTATCGGTATACGCCGCGCACCGAGCCGGACGCGTGATAGGCGTTGGCGGCGCATCCGCCGGAGCAATACAGCCTTGCCCAACAGTCGCGGCATTCGGGACGGGCATAAACGTTGCAGGAGGCAAATTCTTGTTGCAGCGCCGTGTTGGTCACGCCGTCCTTCAGATTGCCCAGGCAGAATTTTTCATCTCCGACAAACTGATGACAGGGATATAAATCGCCCCAGGGGGTCACCGCCAGATATTCCGTGCCGGAGCCGCAGCCGGAAATACGCTTGTAAATGCACGGTCCCTGCGTCAGATCGAGCATGTAGTGATAGAAGGTGAAGGGCTTGTGTTCGCGGTCGCGCTGCAGCATCAGCTGCGCCAGCTTTTCATACTGCTCCAGCACAACGGGCAAATCCTCATCGGTCAGCGCCGCGGGATCGCCGGGCGCGCAGACCACAGGCTCCATGCTCAGCTCCGTAAAGCCAAGCGCCAGCATTTGCTCGATATCCCGGAGAAAATCCGGGTTGGCATGCGTAAAGGTGCCGCGGATATAATAGTTTTTTCCGCCGCGGGCGGCAACCAGTTTCTGAAACTTCGGAACAACGGTGCTCCAGCTCCCCTTCCCGGCATAATCCACCCGGTAGCGGTCGTGAATTTCCTGCCTGCCGTCAAGACTGAGCACAACGTTGCTCATTTCGCGGTTGGCAAAGTCGATCACCTCGTCGTCCAACAGCATGCCGTTGGTCGTGAGCGTAAAGCGGAAGTTTTTGTGATGCTGCTTCTCGACGCTCCGCGCATAGGCGACCAGCTGCTTGACCACCTCAAAATTCATCAGCGGCTCGCCGCCGAAAAAGTCTACCTCCAGATTATGACGGCTGCCGGAATGCGCGATCAGAAAGTCCAGCGCCTGCCGTCCCACCTCATAGGACATCACGGCGCGGTCGCCGTGATATTTCCCCTGGCTGGCAAAGCAATAGGAACAGTTGAGATTGCAGGTGTGGGCGACGTGCAGGCACAGCGCCTTGACGATTCCGGCGCTTTTCTCCTTCAGCGTGCCCGCCATCGGCGCGAAGGTGTCGGGGGTGAAGAGCTTCCCGGCGTTTTTCAGCGCTAAAATCTGATCGTAGCATACCTCCAGCTCCTGTTTTGTCACGTCGGGATCGTTTTGATGCTTTTCCCAGACGGTTTGGAGAAGCGTTTCGCGGTCGGTCTGCTCAAACAGCGCAATCATATCGTAGGCGACGTGATCCACCACATGGACGGAGCCGGAGCAGACGTCGAGCACGATGGCATATCCGCCCAGCTGGTATTGATGTATCATGATAAAATTCTCCTCTGCCGCGGCGCGGCGGTCTGTGCGGCACGCCGGAACGTGCCGGCGCGCGGGGTGGGATGTGTACAATGGTGGCAGACAGATGAAAATGCCGCCGAAACCGGCGGCATTTCAAAATCTGCAATTACTTGCTTTCTTCGTTCTCGCATTTCTGATTTGCAACACCGCAGCTGGTCTTGCAGGCGGACTGACAGGATGTCTGGCATTCGCCGCAGCCGCCGTTCTTTGCGCTGTCGCACAGATTGCGGGTCTGAATGGTCTCAATATGTTTCATGATATGCTCCTTTGTGAGATTTGTATCCGTTACATGCATTATTATAGCACCGGATGCCGCCGCTGTCAAGTCTCTTGCGCAAACCGACGTCCCTGCGCGGCACAGAATTTTCCCCCCGCGGCGCACCCCTTTATCTGTTGGACCACCCGGAAGTTGTCACTCGACAATTTCATAACCCGAGTGTTCGAGAATATCCAGCGCCTTTTGATAATTTTCCTTTTTTATCAACACATAGTCCGTGTTATAGGTTGAAATTGCAAAAATCGAAATCCTGTTTTTTGCCAGAATCTCTGCGATTTCAGACAGTATCCCAATCAAAGAAAAATCTAAGATCCCCTGAATACAAAAACATTTCCAGCCATCATCACGCTGAATGACATTCGGCGGAACATCGCCTGTCATGCACACCAAGGAGTTTTCTTCATCTGTTTTCCCGATGAAGCAGTATTCTGCATGGAAGTTTACCAGTGCATAATCTGTCACTTTGCATACGGAAAAATCTTGATGGATTATTTTTATTTCCATAATGCTGTCCTCCGCAAATCCCGATTGGTAGGTTTGTTTGGTTCTATATGATCACGGAACAGGAAAAAACACAAGAACAGTCACAGCAGTGAAATCTGCTGTGACTGTTACGGTCTTTTGAATACCGCAGTTTTCTGCCGGGGGCATTTGAGCGTTCGGTGCGCTGCGGTTTATCGGATGCCGTATTTTTCGATGACGTAATCCATGTCCTTGTCGCCGCGGCCGGACAGATTGATCAGGATGGAGCCCTTTTCCATTTTCTTCGCCAGCTTCATCGCATATGCGACGGCGTGGGAGCTCTCGATGGCGGGGATGATGCCCTCCATGCGGGACAGCGTGAAAAAGGCGTTGATGGTTTCTTCATCGGTCACCACGTCATATTTCACTCTTCCCAGATCGTGTAAAAACGCATGCTCCGGACCGGAGGAGGGATAGTCCAGACCGCTGGCGACGGAATATACCGGCGCGGGATCGCCGTTTTCGTCCTTGAGCATGATGCTGTTAAAGCCGTGCATAACGCCCTCGGAGCCGTAGGTCAGGCTTGCCGCGTGGTCGCCCAGCGCCGGACCTCTGCCCAGCGGCTCCACGCCGTAAATATCCACAGGATCGTTGAGAAATCCGGAGAACAGCCCGGCTGCGTTGGAGCCGCCGCCGACGCAGGCGACAACGGCATCCGGCAGCTCGCCGGTCATATCCAAGAATTGCTCTCTTGCTTCGATGCCCACCACGCTCTGGAAGTCGCGCACCATCATCGGGAACGGATGCGGACCCACGACAGAGCCGATGCAGTAGATGCAGTCCTTATATTCCTTTGTGTACGCCATGAATGCGGCGTCCACTGCCTCTTTCAGGGTGGCAAGCCCGTCGGTGACCTCGACCACGTTTGCGCCGAGAATTTTCATTCTTGCCACGTTCGGCGCCTGCTTTTTGATATCGACAGCGCCCATATAGATATCACATTCCAGCCCGAAATATGCGGCAGCCGTTGCCAGCGCCACGCCGTGCTGACCGGCGCCGGTTTCTGCGATGACTTTTTTCTTTCCCATATATTTTGCCAGCAGTGCCTCGCCCATACAGTGGTTGAGCTTGTGCGCGCCGGTGTGGTTCAGATCCTCGCGCTTGACATAAAGCTGGACGTTGCCCAGGCTGCCGGACAGCCGCTCCAGATAGGAAATGGGGGTCGGTCTGCCCTGGAACTCGCGGCGGATGCGGCGCAGCTCGCTGATGAATTTGCTGGATTTGCAGATGGTGAAATATGCCTCGGTGATTTCGTCCATCGCCTTTTTCAGTTCGTCCGGGATATACGCGCCGCCGTATTTGCCGAAATAGCCGTTGGCGTCGGGATAGTTCTTGAAATAGGTATCAAAATCGACATTGTTGAATTGCATGGTAGTTTCCTCCGTAAATATCATAATCAGTTTAATCTCTTAAAAAATGCTTGGGTGTGCGAGATGATCGGATTTGCGCGGGCTGCGCCATCGCTTCGTCAATAAGATCATTGCTGCCTCCTGTGTTTTCGATTGGTTTGATTGAGTAATAAAAAAGCCCTGACAGAAAGAATCTTCTGTCAAGGACGAATGACGCATGATTTGATAACATGCGATTGATCCGCGGTGCCACCTTGCTTCACAGCTTGTAAGCTGCGCACTTTTCCGGGTACGGTTGATACCCAGGACAACTGACGTATGTCCTCACGTTGCAGAATACTCTGCGCATACCGAAATACACGCATTTGACTGCACCCTCCGCGGTCCATTTGACAATCTGTTTCTTACCCGACTCTCAGCAGCGCGGGCTCTCTGGAAAGGCATGGTTGCCGTTATCTCCGCATCAACGGTTTGGTTGGATATTATTTTGTTCAAATATATGTTATCACAAACGCGCGGCGTTGTCAAGAGAAAATGATATTTTTTGCCGCGCGAAAATCGGCACGCGCACACACGCGTTAAGAATAGGTGCGGATGATTTCCCAGGCGATCTGCTGCTTTGGCACGCAGCGGTCCATGGATTGCTTTTCGATATAGCGGTGCGCGTCCGGCTCGGAGAGGTTCAGATTTTCGATCAGCAGCCATTTTGCGCGGTTGACAGTACGGATCTGATCCATTTTTTCTTCGATGGACAGCGTTTTCTTTTCAAATCTGCGCAGCCGCTCCCGCGCGCTTGCCATCCAGTGCAGTGCCAATGCCATCGCGGGCTTGGAGGCGGGCTTTGGCAGGGTGAATACGCCGTGCTGTGCAACCTTGTCATAGATTTCATCGTGCATGTCGTTGCGGATCAGCAGCAGCACCACCGCATTGCTGGAGGTGCTGACGTCAATGGCGAAGCGCATCCCGCTTTCATCGGGGAGCGGGGCATTGATCAGGACAAAATCAAACGCGCGCTCCGACAGTTCGCGCTTGGCGGCGCTGACGTCGGACACGGTATGCACCGGGTCGTATGCGGAGATGGGAAGCAGCGTGGAGAGGGAGGCATTGAAATTTTCAGCGGAGGAGACAACCAAGACGCTGTAAACATGCTCCTTCAGACTCATATGCTCCCCTCCTTCCTGTCACGAGTTGCGGTCAGCTGCAGTAGATATCCAGAATTGACGGTGGGATGTGCGCCCGGATAAACGGGCTTTCCGCGGCGATCCGGCGCGCAGTTTTCAAATCGGCCGGCAATTTCTTCAGATTTTCGATTGCGCGGTAATTTGCTTTATACAGATTGAAATCGGCAACCATGGGCAATTCCGCATGGCTCTTCAGTCCTTCCAGCCCGGCGTAAATCATCAGGGCAAACGCCAGATAGGGATTGGCGGCGGGATCGGGAGAACGGAGCTCCGCGCGGCGGTATTCTCCAACTGCGGCGGGGATGCGCACCAGCTGCGAGCGGTTTTCACCGGACCAGGAGATGTAAAGCGGCGCTTTGTGCTTGCCGAAGCGTTCATAAGAGTTTTCCGTGGGATTGAGAAAGGCGGTCATCGCCTCTGCCTGCTGCAAAACCCCGGCGATCATCGAGCAAAGATGGTTGGCATCCTCCTCCCCGCTGACGGTTTTGACCGACATGTTGATATGAAAACCGTTTCCCGGCAAATCGGCAAGCGGCTTGGGGCTGAAATCTGCATACAGGCCGTTGCGCCGCGCAACGGTTTTGACAACCATCTGGAAGGTGACTGCGTGATCGGCGGCAGTCAGCGGATCGGAATAGCGAAAATCAATTTCATTCTGCCCGGGACCCTCCTCGTGATGCGAGCTCTCGGGTCGGATTCCCATTTGTTCCAGCGTCAGGCAGATCTCCCGTCGGATGTTCTCGCCCAGATCCTCCGGCGCGATGTCCATATATCCGGCGTTGTCATGCGGCTGCGCGGTGGGCTCGCCCTTTTCGTCCAGACGGAACAGGTAGAACTCCTGCTCGGAGCCGAAGGCAAAGCGAAAGCCCTCCTCTTCGGCGCGCATAACAGCCTGCTGCAGCAGATATCTGCAATCGCCGTCAAACGGTCTGCCGTCGGGATAGGTGATGCTGCATATCATGCGCACGACCCGACCGTGCTCCGGACGCCACGGCAGCAGCATCAGCGTTTCCGGATCGGGATGCAGCAGCAGATCGGAATGTGTCTCATCGACGAAGCCCGCAATGGCGGAAGCGTCGAAGGAAATGCCGTATTCAAAAGCGCGCGAAAGCTCATCCGGCATAATGGAGATATTCTTCTGTTTGCCGAAGATATCGCAGAAGGCCAGGCGGATGAATTTGACATCCTCTTCCCGGACATACTGGAGTACCTCTTGCTTGGAATATTTCATGTGAATACCTGCTTTCTGTCAATTCGCCACATACATTTGCTTGTAGGGATTTTTGCTGTCGGGGGTGATCACGGTGAAGGGCGCGGAGAGCACTTGCGCCGCGTCATAGCCGAAATGCGCGCAGAAGCGCGTGATGCAGGGCTCAATTTCCTGCAAATCCTCCGGCGTGGCTGCCCGTGCGGTGACCTGATCGGGGAAGACGATCTCCCGGCAGTCGCTGCGCAAAAACATTTTTCCGCCGTGCATACCGGTGCAGGGGAAATTGCCGACGATGCGTTCTCCGTCGGCGTCCAGACCCAGCACGACGATGATGCCGCCTGCCTGATATTCTCCCAAAAAGCTGCCGGCTTTTCCGCCGATGACCATGACCGGGACTTTGTCCTCATAAGCCTTCATATGGATACCGGCGCGGTAGCCCGCGTTGCCGCGTACCATGATTTCTCCGCCGCGCATCGCATATCCCGCGGCGTCGCCGATGTTTCCGTGAATGACAATTTCTCCGGCGTTCATGGTGTCGCCCACGGCATCCTGCGCGTTAGAGTGGACGTGGATGGAGGCGCCGTTGAGATATGCGCCCAGCGCGTTGCCCGGAACGCCGTTGACGGTGAGCTGCAGGGACGACATGCCGGCGGCGAGAAAGCGCTGACCGCAGCAGCCGCTGACCGTGCACTCGTTTTCAGCGGTGCGCAATGCCTGATTCAGCATGCAGTAATCCATGTTGGCAGCGTCAATCAATGTCATTATACTACACCTCCCAGAATTTTTCTACGGTTTTTACCGGAAAAAGCCGAAAAAGTTACATTTTTTTTCAACAAATCAAAATCAACGTTTGCAAGCGGGGTTTTTTCGCGGATCAGAGCGGTGTAGATGCCCGCCTTGTCGGTGACGCCGATGAGGATAAAGCCGACCAGCCGTCCGTCTTTGACATACAGCCGCTTCAGCGTGCCCGCGCCCTGCTCCTCATAAACCTCGCCGAGATAACTGCCCGCCGTCATGGCGTGCAAGCCGAAGAAGCCGATGGAGTTCATGGGGATGTCGCGGTCAAACACATCGTCTCCGCCTGCCATGTTGATGCCCGCGCATCTGCCCTGCATATAGGCGCTGGGCAAAAGGGCAAGCACGCGCTTTTCCCCAAGCGAGATATCCATGCCCTCTGCGCAGTCCCCGGCGGCATACACGCCGTCAAGATCGGTCTGCATACGGTCGTTGATCACGATGCCGCGGTTGACATTTCCGCCCGCATCCCGCACAAGCGCGGTGTTCGCGCGCACGCCGACTGCCAGCACCAGAACGTCAAAATCCACGGTTTTTCCGCTTTTCATCTGCGCGGTGTTCTTTTCAAAGTGTGCCACGCTGTCACCCAGCAAAAACGAAATGCCGTTTTCTTCCAGACGGGTCTGCATCATGGCGGCGCACTGCGTATCCAAAATACTGGAGAGCACACGGTCGGCAAGATCACACACGGTGATGCTTTGCACCCGTCCGTGCAGCCCCTCCGCGCATTTCAGACCGATCAGTCCCGCGCCGACAATCAGCACACGGCTGTCCGCGCGGATTGCCTGCTCCAGCGCGAGTGTGTCATCCAGCGTCAGAAAAGCGAATTTCTTTTCCACCTGCTCCAAGCCCTCCATGGCGGGCACGAAGGGGGAAGATCCGGTTGCCACGCACACCGCGGTGTACGGCAGAGCGGTTCCGTCGTCCAGCAGGACGGTTTTGGCTTGGGGGTCGATTTTTACGGCTTTTTTGCCGTAATACACCTCGCAGCCCATTTTGTCGTAAAAATCCGCGCTGCGGTAGCCGATTTTATCCAGATCCGTTTTTCCTTCCAGATAGTAAGAAATGAGCGGGCGGCAGTATACCGGGTGGTTTTCTGCCGAGATCACGGAGATTTTGCCTGTTTGATCCACCCGGCGGATGCCCTCGATACAGCCGGCAGCCGCTACGCCGTTTCCGATGATAACATATTGCTGCATGGTGTTCCTACCTCTCTTCATAAACAATGGCGTTGTTGGGACAGCCCGTTACGCACGCCGGCTTACCGGCGGTGTTTTTCAGACACAGCTCGCATTTCTGCACCGCGCCGCTCTCACCCTGCGACAGCGCGCCGTAGGGGCACACCAAAATGCAGGTCAGACAGCCGACGCATTTGTTGGAATCGATACAAACCGCGCCGTTCTCGCCGCGGGACAGCGCGCCGCTGATGCAGCTTTTGACGCAGATCGGATCTTCGCAGTGCCGGCAGGATACGGCAAAATGAATCTGATCGTCCCCGTCCACGCGGATGCGGGGGAAAATGGGCTTGCCCTTTAAGGCAACGGCCATATCCGTTTTTCCGGAATTGGCGAATGCACAGTTATATTCACACAGATGGCAGCCCAAACACCATTCTTCGTTGACATATACTCGTTTCATATCATCATTCTCCTGCATGGGAAATACCGAGTATTTCCAGTTCTTTTTCCGTCAGTCCGATGCCGCGCAGCATCAGACGGTTGCCGCGGAGGGCTTCGATGGAGTTGATGCCCATTCCGCCCATCAGTTCCTTGATTTCATGCTGCCATGCGTGCATCAGATTCACCAGCCGCGCGCTGCCCATATCCGGGTTGAGGCGCTTGACCAAATCAGGCCGCTGTGTGGCGATGCCCCAGTTGCACTTGCCGCTCTGGCAGGTGCGGCACAGATGGCAGCCGATCGCGATCAGCGCTGCGGTGGCGATGTAGCAGGCGTCGGCGCCCAGCGCAATCGCCTTTACCACGTCCGAGGCGCAGCGGATGCTGCCGCCCACCACCAATGACACATTGTTGCGGATGCCCTCGTCGCGCAGGCGCTGATCCACCGCTGCCAGGGCAAGCTCGATCGGGATACCCACGTTGTCGCGGATTCTGGTGGGCGCCGCGCCGGTGCCGCCGCGGAAGCCGTCGATGGCGATAATGTCCGCGCCGCTGCGCGCAATGCCGCTGGCGATTGCCGCGATGTTATGCACGGCGGCGACCTTGACGATCACAGGCTTTTTGTATTCTGTCGCTTCTTTGAGCGAAAAGACCAGCTGACGCAAATCCTCGATGGAGTAGATGTCGTGATGGGGTGCGGGGGAGATCGCGTCGGAGCCCTCCGGGATCATACGCGTGCGGGAGACGTCTCCCACGATTTTCGCGCCGGGCAGGTGGCCGCCGATACCGGGCTTTGCGCCCTGCCCCATTTTGATTTCCACCGCCGCGCCTGCCTCCAGATAATCCTTGTACACGCCGAAACGGCCGGAGGCGACCTGGACAATGGTGTTTTCGCCGTAGCAGTAGAAGTCCTCGTGCAGTCCGCCCTCGCCGGTGTTGTAATAGATGCCCAGCTCCGTTGCCGCGCGCGCCAGCGAGGCGTGCGCGTTGTAGCTGATAGAGCCGTAGCTCATGGCGGAAAACATCATCGGCATGGACAGCTCCAGCTGCGGCGGCAGCTCGCAACGGATCGCACCGTTCTCATCACGCCGGATCTGCTGCGGCTTTTTGCCTAAAAACACGCGGGTTTCCATCGGCTCGCGCAGCGGGTCGATAGGCGGGTTGGTGACCTGCGAGGCGTTGATCAGGATTTTGTCCCAGTATACGGGAAAGGGCTTGGGATTGCCCATGGAGGAGAGAAGCACGCCACCGCTGTTCGCCTGCTTGTATATTTCCCGGATGGTATCGTTTTGCCAGTTGGCGTTTTCGCGCAGCGTGCAGTCGCTTTTCACGATTTTCAGCGCGCGGGTGGGGCACAGGGAGACGCAGCGCTGGCAATTGACGCATTTGCTCTCATCGCTCATCATCACGCCGCGCTCTTCGCTGTAATAGTGCACCTCGTTGGCGCACTGTCGCTCGCAGACGCGGCAGCCGATACAGCGGTTGTCGTTTCGCACGACTTCAAATTCCGGATAGATAAAATTCTCGCGCATCAGTATGCACCTTCCTTTACCTTGACGATCACCGCCTCACCGCCGGCGGGGGCATAAATGTTCTCAGCGTCGGGTTCCATCGTGCGGATCGCAGCCTCTTCGCTGGCGATAAACACTCGGTCGTCCTTTTCGCCTACAACCATGGAGCGCAGCTTCAGACGGTCGTTGAGCGCCATCAGCCCGCCGTCAAAGCCCAAAACGATGGAAAACGGACCGGTGACCAAGAGGCTGGAAAAGACGGTACGCAGATAGGTCAGCTTCTTTTGCTTTTCAGCATCCTGTTCGGCACACAGCGTGCTCCAGAACGGCGCGGCGATCACCGCTGCGGCCTCCTCCAGGGTCAGGCCCTGCCGCCGGAGCAGATAGTCCATGATGTAGGTGATGACCTCGGTATCGGTTTGCAGGGTGCATTTGTAGCCGAACATTTCGATGAAACGCCGGTTGGCGTCATAGGAGGAAATCTCCCCGTTGTGCACGATGGAATAGTCCAGCAGCGTAAACGGATGTGCGCCGCCCCACCAGCCGGGGGTGTTGGTCGGATAGCGGCCGTGGGCGGTCCAGGAATATCCCTCATATTCCTCGAGGCGGTAAAACACGCCCACATCCTCCGGGAATCCGACTGCCTTGAAGGTTCCCATATTTTTCCCGCTGGAAAACACATAGGCGCCCGTCATTTCCGTGTTGATCTTCATGACGGTCCGTGCGACAAATTCCTTTTCATCCAGCTGCATGGAGAGAAGCACAGAGTGCAGGGGGGCAACAAAATATCTCCAGATGATCGGCTCGTCGGTAATGGCGGGAATCTTCCGGGTGGGAAGCATTTCCGATTTGACGATTTCAAAGCGCTCTTTCAAGAACTGTTCGCAGTTTTTCCGTGTGCTGCGGTCATTATAAAAAAGATGTAAGGCATAAAAATCCTTATAATCGGGGTAAATGCCGTAGCCTGCAAAGCCGCCGCCCAATCCGTTGGAACGGTCGTGCATGGGCTTCATGGCGTTTGTGATCATTTCGCCGGACATCTTTTTTCCTTCCTTGGAGATGACCGCGGCGATGGCACACCCGGAGGGGATCCGCACCTGACCTTCTGTTTTCATATTGACTCCTTCCTTTCGGGCAAATTCGGGCAAAATAAAAGGGCGCTCTTTTAGTGCAGGCATAGCTCTGCACTAAAATGAACGCCTTTGCTCATTTTTTGTAATTATACAACGTGTTTTTAATTTTGTCAAGACATAATCTAAAAAAATCGAAAAAGCATAACGCCGCCCCGTTATATAATATTCGGAAGATATTTGCCGCGCCGGGGCGCTGCACGCCGGGATTTTTGGGAAAAAAACAGAGAAAATA